>JAKPTH010000360.1 GCA_029571125.1 bacterium | reverse complement strand
AATTTTTATAAACGAAATCGTTTTCGTCGGCCGAGTTCACATAGGCTCCCAGAAAAGCTTTTCCCATTACCGCCACGGCCCGGGCGCCGGGATTAGAAGCGGTTATTGCAGAGCACTTTAACGCAAACTCTTTATTTTCCGAAAGCGGTTTTGCGTCGGATTTTCCGGCGACGGCGCCCAATATTTTTTTAAGACCGGAAACGCTCGAAAGATATATTCTGCCGCTATAATAAAAACCCGCGAGGTTAAAATATCTAAATACCGTTTTTCCTTCGTAATCTCCGGTTTTAAAATTTTCATCGGCCGATTTTAATTTATCTAAAAATTTATCGTAATCGAAATCGGCGATTTTAATAACGGCGGCGAAATTCATATTGCCTTTTGGATGCCGGCCATATGATATAAGTAGAACTGCCTGGCTCAGCGAATTAATATTTTTTAAGCCGGAAGCGGAAATAAATGAGTTTATTTGTTTCGATACTGAAAGTTCTTTTAAAAAAGCCGCAGGGTTGATTTTAATAAAAAGGTCGCAATTTTCATCGATATGTTTTAGCGCGGAAAGTTCGGCCGCCGCATCCGGCGCGTGTGATTTTTTAGGCGCAGCGGCGCCCGCGGCTTCACCCGAGCCGCAAAACGGCGAGGGTGAACTAAAAAAAAATAAAGACAAGACGACGAAAAGTTTTAAAAAAAACACTTTTTTTAATTTACATGAAATTAAGCGGCTAATCATTACAGAAAGTTCCTTTAATAATTTTTATTTATTTTGCGCAGGCCCACCGCGGAAGAAGCGGCCGCTAAATCTTAAAAACCCCCGTCTGTAAACAGTAACGAGGGTTTTTAAGGTTGTTTGCTTTTATGTTATTTAATAACCGTTTTGAGATTTACTGGTTAATAGCGTTTTCGATAGCCTGTGCGTCGTTGTAATTTTTGTAGGTATTGTAGGCTTCGCTGATTTCGGGTAATTTCTTTCTTTCTTCGAGCTGCCTTTTAAGTTCAGGGTTCGTAGAAACTAAATTTGAATCGATGCCGCTGAATAAAAGGTTGATATATCTTTTGTAGGCTGTGTCTGCGTCGTTAGCCTGCCATGAGCCTTCGGAAAATTCGTTGGCGACTTTAGGATCGAAGTTAACGGGTTCAGAAATGACGGCTTCATCGACAGAAGTATGCAAGCCTTCAGTTACCATTACGGCTTTCTGAGGAGTTTTCGTTTCTACGGAGCCTTTCCATACTTTAACCGCGCCGCTTTTTTTATTGTTTTTAGCGTTTGCCGTTACCGCGAAAACAGTTCCTCTGACGCCCGCCACGAAAGTGGGCGCGATAACTTCGAATTTGCTTCCGACTTTTACGATTCTCAACCAGGTCTGGCCGTTATACAGTTTGATTGATTCAAGAGCTATTTCAAGTTCGCTGTTCGGAGTTACTCTTAAAATGTTGCCGTCGTTATAGCATATTTCGAGTTTTGATTCATCGGCGACTTTTATTTTATCTCCGACATTGATTTTATCATCAAAGGACAGCTTGAGCCAATCAGTCTGTTCGCCGCGTTGGATCTGTACTGTGCCGGTTAATAAGGAAACCTTACCTACATTGATTATATCACTATTCGAATAAGCTAAGTTAATGGATATTATCGTTATTAAAACGGTCAGGCATAACAAAGAAGCAGTTTTAATAAATATCTTCACTAACTAACCACCCCCCTATAATTAATAAAAATCAACAATAACATATAGAATCGTGTAAAGAGCCAATGTTAATTGTTGTTAAAATAATTATACAACACAAAATGGGTTTTGTCAAATTTTTGAATTTAAATTTATTATTATTTTTAAGGCGGCTTTTTAAAGGCGTTTTATTTTTTTCTGGTAGCGCTTATGTTTTTGACCGCGCCTTCTTTGCTCAACAACGCCGATAAAACAGGGTCTTTAAGAATATCGGCCGAGTCGGTTTCAACGCCGTCCACTATCATTTTGCGCTTTATAAGGCGAACGCCGTGGCTGTAATCGGCGTATGTATTTTCGTGGATCCACGAAAGAGGTTGGATATTTTTACCGCCCTTAAGCTGCCATCCGTAGATTATAACCTTATCAGGGTGTGAATCCAGGCTGTTAGAAACGATTACGTCTTTTTTGTGGCCGGCCACAAGCTCGCCGTTTTTATGACCGGTTTTAGATATTTGCGTCTGCACGAGGCGCTGGTGCTCGTTATAAAACTCGCTTTTCATCATGCGGTTCTGCCAGCCGGGATAGTTTCCCGAAGACATTGGCTGGGGGCTTAATTTGGTGGAAGCCTGCGCGTAAATATCGTCGACCATTTTAGACGTGGGCAGCATGCAGCCGAGCTTATCGGCGATCTGCTGAGCGGTTATCGGATTCATAGGCGTTCTAACAAAGTCGGAATCGTTTCCGACCGCAAGGTAATCCGGCGCGGCGAAATATGTAATAGTATGTTCTTTGCCGTCCGAGAGAACTTTTTTTATTTTAATTTCTTTGAAATTTTTTAAAAACGAAGGCGTGTTACCCGATAAAACAGCTTTTTTTATTTCTTCTTCACGAGCCTGACGGCTTAACGTTTCGGTTTTAGCCATAAAGCTTTTTCCGCCTTCGCCGGCGCCTATAGTTTCAGGCAGAGCGGGGTCGGCGCCGCCGGTCGTTTCATCGGTTTTATTTTGAATTTCGCCGTTTTCAGGCTGGAAGTCAACGCCGTCGTTTTTTATATTATTAGCGGCGGGTTCGGGCAGTGATTCGGGTTCGGGCGCGCCTATTCTTTTAAGCGGCTGATTTTCTTTTTTCGCCTTATTTTGGGCGGCTGCGGAGCCTAATGATATATAAGTTTTATAAGCATAAGCGGCGCGGCCTTTGTAATTTATTCGATACCACTCACCGCTTTCACCGGTAACAACGACTTTTGAAGAATTTGCAAGCACGCCGACTATAGCGCCCCAGGGCTTCGTTCTCACGTTCAACCCTATTTTTTCGAGATTTATCACCGTTCCGGCGGCCGGAAAAATCGATACTTCCACGGAAGCGCCAGCAATATAAGCGGAACCGTCATCGTTCAGGGCGTCGGAGCAAATGGTTTCGCTTCCGATACTTTCCGCGACCGCATTCACGCTGCCGCTGCAGGGAGGAGAAAAAGCCTGCAGCGTTCCGGCGGCTATGATTATATAAAACGCGCACTTTAAAATTTTTATCATAGAGTCGCTCCTTTTTGCTATGCAATTAAAATATTGATTCTATTTTAATATAAATACTACCTCATGTCAATAAAGGTTCCTGATTCGCTAAATTTTTATATTCGTCCATATTCAGGCCTTTCATAAAAATTAAAATCAGATTATTGAATTTAATTCTTTAATGTGTTAAGATAAATCGATTAAACTTGGAACGGAGGAATAATTTTATGAAAATAATAGTCAGAAAACCTGTGCAGGCCGAAATTGATTTTATGAAAAAGCAGCCCATCTGGGAATGCGAGCCCAAGACATTTCCATGGCATTACGACGAAAAAGAAACCTGCCTTATACTTGAAGGCAAAGTAAAAATAAAAGCGGGTAAAGAAGAGACGGTATTCGCAGCGGGCGATCTGGTTATTTTTCCTCAGGGACTCGATTGCGAATGGACGGTAAGCGAAAAAGTAAGAAAGCACTATAGATTTGGAGAATAAAACAAGCCGTTCAGTGTCTGCAAAAACATACAATTTTAATATAATTTTTGCAGTAAAGTAAAATTGTCGGTATTAATAACATTGCACTGTCGGTAAAAGCAACACAATTAACTGACTAAATTTTTAAAAATAACGGGCTTGCCGCACAAATATCTTTATTTAAGTAAGGGTAAGCGGCAATAGATTCATCCAAAAATAAAGCGGCATAAAAAATGCTTTTAAATACGGCATGTAACAAAAGATAAACGGCAATGTTTGTTACATAACGGGTTATGTAAACTTAAGCCGCTTTATTATAACGATTTGAGTTTAAAAAAATGTGGTTGTTTGTTTAAGTCTTTAAATCTAAGAAGTAAAGCGGCAAAAAACGGTTCGAGCATTCGGACCGTTTTTTTATATTTTCCAAACTTTAAACAAGCTTCTATGCAATTAAGACGGCAGTTTGGGGCAGGGCGCCAGACAAATTTTTTCGGGGACTCGTTCAAAAATCCCTCCGGGATTTTTGCCGCTCGTGCTCGGCCGCCGCACGCCGTCGCCGTCCGTGGCGCGTGCGGCATTAGGGCGT
>JAKPTH010000356.1 GCA_029571125.1 bacterium | reverse complement strand
TTACGCGTATGGTCACGCATATGTGCGAGGAGTTTTCCGATAAAATGAGCGACTGGGCGATGTGGGACGATACTTACAATTTTATGACCAGCCGTAACGCGCAGTACATAGAATCCAATATAAACTACGAATCCATGCGTTCGCTGGATATAGATTTCATTCTTTTCGTCAACGGTTCCGAAGAAATAATCCTGGATTGCTTTTTCGATCACAAAAACGGGAAAATTGAAGCTTCTTCAGATTCTCTAAAAAAATCCTTGAGGCATATCGCCGAACTGCTTATGTCGAAAACTAAAAAAACGGATATCGCCAGGCTGGTTTCGCTCGAATCAAAACCGGCCATCGTATCTTCCGACATCATACTCAAGACGGGCGGCAAAGGCCCTGCGATGGGATTTTTAATTTACGGCCGCTTTATAGACGAAGCCGAAATATCAAAATTTAACAAGATGACCGCGCTTAATCTCGGCTTTAACAGAATCTTAGACGGCCGCCTGGATGAATCGCAAAAAGCGGCTGCCGCGTCTGACTCGTTGAAGTATTCATTGCATAAGTCTCTTAGCGAAGAAACTATTACCTGCCATCTGATCTTTAACGACTTCAACGATAAACCTTTATTTATAGTTAACTTCAAGGAACCCAGAACGATTTACGGCCAGGCCGTGATCGCCCTGCGTTATTTTTCGGCCGCGCTTCTTATCGCCGGACTTATATTTTTCGTAATGACGTCTTATCTGATCGATAAGTTCATAGCGGACCGGATAATAAAGCTCAGTTCGGAAGTCAAAAAACTTTCGGTGGAAGGCAATTACCAGAAACGCCTTTCCTTTAAAGGCAAAGACGAAATAGCTTCGCTGAGTTCGGAAATTAACGGCCTGCTCGACAATATCGAAGATTCAAACCGGGAGATGAAAAAGCTCGTTAACGACCTGGATATCGCCACCAGAGCGAAGAGCGATTTTATCGGCAGCATAGGCCACGAACTCAGGACGCCGATTACGTGCATAATCGGCTATACCGACATTCTCGAAGACACCATGCCGGAAGGCGAGTCGCGGGAATTTGTCAACCGCATCAAACTCAGCAGCCATGTGCTGATTTCGACGGTCAACGACATACTCGATTACACGAGCATAGAAGGCGGAGACCTCAAATTAAATTTCAGCGAATTTAAAATGTCCGATGTCTTTAAAGAAATTAACGAATATGCGGGCTTTATCGCGGCTGAAAAAAAGCTCTCGTTCAGTTCGACGATAGACGATAAACTTCTTCAAGCCAGAGTGTTAGGCGATGAAACGCGTCTCAAGCAAATCGTGCTCAACCTCGCCGGCAACGCGCTTAAATTCACCAACGACGGTTTTATAGAGTTAGGCGCGCAACTTGTGAGCGATTCGGGAGACGAAGTTGAAATTAAGATCAATATCAAGGATTCCGGAATCGGAATAGATGAACAGACCCAGCAGAGGATATTTATGCCTTTCGTTCAGGGCGACAGCTCTTCGACCAGAAAATACGGCGGCGCGGGTCTCGGCCTTTCCATAGCCGACCGTCTGGTGCGCCTTATGGGCGGAGAACGTATAAAACTGGAAAGCAAACCCGGCGAGGGAAGCAATTTCCATTTCAATATCAAACTGAAAAAAGCCTGAATTTGAAATGCGCTATACCCGGCAGATAAAAAATAAAAAGGCAAAATGCCTTAACCCTCTAAATAAATAATAAGAAAGGTGAGTACATCGATGAACAAAATTATCGAAACAGTCCCTAACTTTTCAGAAGGCCGCGACGAAGCAGTTATCAAGCAGATTTCCGACTGCTTTAGAAATGTCGGTGAAGTGAAGCTTCTCGACGTAAAACCGGATAAAGACCATAACCGTACCGTGGTTACGGCCATCGGAGAACCCGAGCCGCTTAAAAATTGCCTCTATAAAGCTTTTGAAATTGCGGTCGAAAAGATAGACCTTAAAAAACACAAAGGCGAACATCCCCGCATGGGAGCGGTCGATGTAGTTCCTTTCATTCCGGTAAGAAATTCAAACATGAACGAATGCATCGAGCTCGCCAAAGAAACGGCCGGAGTCATATCGGCGAAATGTAAACTTCCTATTTTTTTATACGAAGCCGCCGCGACTACTCCGGAAAGGCAGAACCTGGCCAATATTAGAAAAGGCGAATATGAAGGCTGGTTCGAAAAGATAAAAGACCCCAAGTGGAAGCCCGATTTCGGCCCTTCGGAAATTCATCCCACTGCCGGCGCTTCCGTTTTCGGCGCTCGCGAATACCTTATAGCTTTCAACGTGAATCTCGATACGAGCGATATTAAAATAGCGGATAAGATAGCCCGCGCGGTCAGAGGCTCGTCGGGCGGGTTCGTAAACGTAAAGGGCATGGGCGTTGAGCTTTCAGGAAGAGGAATAGTCCAGGTGTCGATGAACCTGGTTAACTACAAAAAGACTCCTATATTCAGGGTTTTTGAAACGGTACGCCTGGAAGCCGCCAGATACGGCGTAAACGTTGTAGGTTCCGAGCTTATCGGCATGGCGCCGATGGAAGCGCTTATCCAGTGCGCCGATTATTACCTCAGAATAGAGGATTTCGATATCAAACAGGTTATCGAAAACAATCTTTAATAATAGGCCGGCCTTAATTCGTTATAAATTTAAAAAGCGCCTCCGCTTACGGGGGCGCTTTTATATTGAGCGGTCGTGAATGATAGTGCGGCAATAAAAATTACGAGACGCTTTGAACGTCAGACCTTTAAATTTACCATCATGCCGCGCAGCGACTCTTCGATTAAAGAAATCATATTTTCTATTGCGGATTTTCTATTGGCCGGAGCGCGCAGCGATAAATTTGAAGAGTTTGCGCCCGCGGCCGAATCCGGCGCGGCCGCCACGTCGCCGCCGGCGGTCATGCTGACTCCGGCGACTGCCTGCAGAAGGCCGTTAAGCATCTGAACGCTTTTGGCTATTTTTAAAGACGCCATGATATTGTCTATTTTTGAAATTTGCTCCCTGACCGCGGCGAGTCTCTGGGAAGCCTGCCGTCTGGCCGCGGAGTCGCGCGCGGCAGCTTCTTCGGCGTTTCCGCCGGCCAGTTGCGGAGCTGGCGCATCTTCGCCCTGAGCCGCAAAATTTTCGGGAGCAGTTATGTTCAAATTTAATCTGGCGGCAGCCGCGGTATTTTCGTTGAGCTGCTGGATTTTGTTTTCGAGTTTCTGTTTTTGCTGCGTAAGAATCGATGAAAGCTGAGCGGCTTTGGCGCTGAAAGTGTCTTCTGTTTCGCCGGTTTCGCCCGCGGCGGAATTGGCGGTCGGCTTTAATTGTGAAAGGCTTTTTATGGGGCCGCCGGTTTTTGATTTCTGAGTCATTTCAAGCTCGAAATTGGCGATATTGTTTTTATAGCTGGAGGCGGGATCGGTACGGGCGGTGACCGTCGTGGCCCTGCCAGAAGTCGCTACCAGTCTGGAACCGTCGAATTCTATGTTGAGCTGGATGTTTTGTGAAACCACCGTTTCGCCGCCCGCCAGAGCGAGGTTTTTAGCTCCGTTAACGTGCCCGAGCTCATGGCCCATTACACCGGCGATGGTCAAACCGGCAGGATGTTTTTCAATCATGCCGTGGCCGGTGTATGAACGCATAATTCCTTCGTTTTTGGCGTCGACGCTAATCATATAAATCACAGCCTTTAAAGCTACTTTGCGTCAGGCTAATAGAGTTAATCTTACAACACTATACCTATTCTAATATAATTATACCAGATAAACCTTTTATTTGCAACTCTTTATATATATTTTTACAATGCTTTTTAGGCCTTTTATTGATTGCTGTCGGCGTTATATTTTATATTTTTATGGAAAAAAGCGTCGAATTATGTTATAATAATGTGCGCAAGATAAAATATGTGCAGAAAAATTTAAATCATTATTACCAAGGAAGGCGATTCGAAAATGAAAATGAAAGATTTTTATAGCATTCTTGGCGTATCGCAGGACGCGTCTAAAGAAGATATTAAAAAAGCCTATAAAAATCTGGCTAAAAAATATCATCCCGACGCTAACAGCGGCAATAAATCGGCCGAGGATAAATTCAAGGAAATCACCGAAGCGTATGAAGTGCTCTCCGACGATGAAAAACGCTCGAAATACGACAGGATAAAAGCCGGAGGATTTTCAGGTTTCGGCGACGGAAACTTCGATTTTTCCGGCGCCGGAGGCGCGGGCGCGAATTTCGAAGATATTCTCAGCTCGATATTCGGCGGAGGCAGGGGGCCTCAGCCTAACGGGGCCGGCGGCTTCGGAGATATTTTCGAAAGCTTCTTCGACCGTGGTTCCTCGGGTTTCAGGGGCGAATCAGAAAGGCCTTCGCGCGGCGAAGATATAGAAGTCAAGCTCGAATTGACATTAAAGCAGGCCGTCGGCGGAGGAAACTTAAAGCTTAAAGTCAACAGGCGCGATATATGCGATTACTGCTCCGGCGAGGGCGGTTCCGGCAACGCAGCCTGCCAGTCCTGCCGTGGAACCGGTTCGATTTCTCGCAGCCAGGGAGGTTTTGCGATAAGCCAGCCGTGCCCGCGCTGCTCGGGGCGAGGCAAAATCAAAACAAACACATGCGCCAACTGCTCAGGCCAGGGGTTCGTGAGCAATATCAAGCAGATAAAAGTCAATATTCCCGAAGGCGTCGCGGACGGCCAGCTGATAAGAATTCCGGGCGAAGGTCATGCAGGCGTAAGAAACGCGCCGCGCGGCAATATTTTAATAACGGTAAGCATAAAGCCGGACGACCAGTTCAGCAGAGCGGGCGACGATCTTTATTACGATCTGGTTTTAAAATTCACCGAAGCCGCGCTTGGCGCGGTTAAAATGGTCCCGACCATACGCGGCAGCGCGAAGGTCAATATTCCCGCCGGCGCAAAGAGCGGCACCAAACTCAAATTAAGGGGCCAGGGCGTTAAAAACCATAAAACGGGCGCGACAGGCGATCAAATTATTACGGTAAAAATCGACGTGCCGTCCTCGTTGAGCGATGAAGCGAAAAAATTATTGAAAGAGCTTGAAAAGCATATATAGCCGTATGTTTAATCCTTAATTTTAAGGCCCGGCATATCTAAGTAATTTAATCAAAATTTATAATAATTTATGAAAGGAATTTTTAGATGATCGACATAAATCAGCAAATGGCAATTATAAAACGCGGCGCGGTTGAAATTATATCCGAGGAAGAGCTGGTCAAAAAGCTCGAAACCAATAAGCCGCTGGTCATAAAACTCGGAGCCGACCCTACCGCTCCCGACCTGCATTTAGGCCATACCGTAGTTTTGCGCAAGATGAGGCAGTTTCAGGATCTGGGCCACAAGGTGGTTTTCCTTATAGGCGATTTTACTGCTCTTATAGGCGACCCCACCGGCAAGAGCGAAACCAGAAAGCCGCTCACCGAAGATAAGATACGTGAAAACGTCGAAACTTATAAATCGCAGGTTTGTAAAATACTCGATATGAATAAAACCGTTATCGATTTCAACTCCCGCTGGCTTTCGCCGATGAATTTCGGGGACGTTTTAAAGCTTGCGTCAAAATATACCGTGGCGCGCATGCTCGAACGCGACGATTTCTTAAACCGCTTTAAATCGCAGCGGCCTATTTCCATTCATGAATTCATGTATCCTCTCATGCAGGGCTATGATTCGGTAGCCCTGAACGCCGACGTGGAGCTCGGCGGCACCGATCAGAAATTCAATCTTCTCGTCGGCCGCTCGCTTCAAAAGGAGCACGGACAGCCGTCACAGGTCATAATAACCATGCCGATACTCGAGGGCCTCGACGGCGTGAATAAAATGAGCAAGTCTCTCGGAAATTACGTCGGAATAAACGAAGAGCCCAAAAATATGTACGGCAAGATAATGTCCATATCGGACGCCATGATGTTTAAATATTTCGAGCTCTTAACCGATGTCGGCGCCGAAGAAATAGCTAAGATGAAATCCGATTGCGAAACCGGAGCGGTGAATCCCAAGAGCGTTAAAATGAAACTGGCGCACCTTATAACCTCGATGTACAACGACGGGCAGGCCGCCGACCACGCTCAGAGCGAATTCGAAAACGTATTTTCGAATAAAGGAGTGCCGGACGACGTTGTTACCATTACGTTCGACCGTTCGAAGCTTAAAGACGGTAAAGTGCCCATGATAGGGCTTATCGTCGATCTCGGGTTCGCCGAAAGCAATTCCGCGGCCAAAAGGCTTATTCAGCAGGGCGGACTCAAGCTCAATTCTGAAAAATGCGCGGCGGAGCATGTCGAAATCTCCAAACTGAGCGGCGAAGTGATCGTTCAGGCCGGAAAGCGCAATTTCGCGAAAGTTATATTTTAAGCCCCGGCTTAGCGGTCTATTATTTCCTCGCGCCACGAACTGAAAACCTTGAAATTAGAGGTTTCGCAGGAATAGACCGCTCCGCTGGAGCGGTTTACCGCGTAAAGCTTATATTTTCCTCCGGCGAAATCCAGCGAATACGACAAGACTTCTTCGGGAGGGCCTATAAAGCCCTTCGATAAAACTTTCCACGAGATCTTCGACGAATTTTTTTTGATGTCGCCTTCGTAGAGCGTATCGGATTCGGAATCGAAGCAGACCGCTTTAACCGTTTTCGAGTCTTTAGGGCATATAAAAGAAATCGCCGATTTCTCCGAAGCGTCCGGCGGCGCGTAAAATTCCGCGCTTACCAGCTCCCAGCCCGAAAAAGACTTGAGCCCGGGCGAGCGCGAGTAATAAAGCTCGCCCGAAGCCGGGTTCAGGCAATACAAAGTATAGCCGCCTTCATGGCATGCGAACGAAAAAATACCGCCGGCGATATTTTCAGGCGCTACGATCGAAGATCTGAGCGCCGGACCGCCGCCGGCGCTTTCGTATAGTTCCAGCGCCAGCTCGTTAAGGTTCAGCTTTATTATATGCGGTTTCCCGGCGTAGGGCAGGGCGAAATACTGATAATCAAATTCGGCCGTGGCCGTTACTTCGCGCGGCGCCGAAAAGTTATCGTAAGAGTCGAACGCCGAAATCGAATAGGTGTATGTTTTTCCGCTTTCGGCCGCAAGGTCGACGTAAGAAGCTTTTTCAGGGCCAATTTTATAAACGCCCGCCTCTTTCCGTCCGCTCTGCGTGCGGATGATTTTATACCCCGCGAGGTCTTTTTCGCCGTTTTTATTCCATGAAAGCTCAATCTTCGCCACCGCGGGTTTGGCCCTGAAAGCGTTTACTGGCGCTGGCGGAACGTCGTCGCCGCCCTTTTTCACGTCTTCTTTTATGCGCGCTATTTTATCGGCTTCAACGCTTTTGCGTTTTTCTTCTTCGCGGCGCACTTCGGCTCTGAGCTCAGAATAGTCGATGGCGGTTCTGCGTGCCGCCTCGCTGAAATCCACTCTTGATACTTTTACCAGCGGAGCCGCCGAGTTCGCCGATTTGAACTCGTACTTGACTATATAAGGTTTTGACTGGTCCGCCGGCTTGTTTTCGCCGTCGCGTCCGTCCCAGATCAGGGAGCGTAAGCCGGCGAATTCTTTCTTATCTTCGGCGAGCACCCTTACCAGTTTATTTTGGTGGTCATAAATTTTAACGGATACGGCGGTGTCGTCGGAACTTATCTCGTAATCGAGTCTCGCGGCGGGCTTTTCTTTGCCCTGCCCGCCTTCCGCTATTATTTGGGGTTCGGCCGGCGCGGCGTATATAAGCCTGAAAACCGATATGTTCCAGAGCCCGTTTCTGGCCGATTCGTAGGCTATCATCTTTTTGTCCGGACTCGCCGCCGGATTTCTGACTCCGTAGACGGCCGCGGGTATGACCGGCTCGAGCCTTGAACCGTCTATATTTACGGAGCAGATGGACGAAACGCCGTTCTCTGCTTTAGTGAACAAAACCGATGCGCCGTCAGCGGCGAAGCATGGATTGAACTCCTGCCCGTCGAGCGTTATCGCGCGCATATTTTCGCCCGCGCCGGACGATATCCATAAAGTATTGGAGTATAAATCTTTTCTGAAAGCGAGCATTTTGCCGTCGGGTGAAATTGAAGGCTCAACCATAAAAGCGTTTGGATCCGAGAGGATTTTTTTAGCCCGCGAAGTTTTAACGTCGAACGAATAGATGTCGTTTCCGGCGCTGAAGTAAAGCATGGCCGGGTTTTCGGGAGCCGAAGGGCGGAGGATGTCGCAGCCGGGCATCTCGCAGAGCTTCTGTTCGGGTCCGCCGCCGGCCGGGATTTTAACCAGAAAGAAATTGCCGGCGTCTTGAGTTTTTTTGCAGGCTATTATATCGCCGGAGGATAAAACGAATGGGTCGCGGTAATCGGCCGAGGCGTCCGGCGAAACTTTTCGCCGGTTTTTGCCGGAGACGTCGACCGCATAAAGCGCAGTTTTATTCGCGGCGGCTGAGACGTAAATTATGGAAGCCGAGTCGGGCGTGAAGCAGGGGGCGGAGCCGCCGCCTGTCGTTACCAGCGAGTCGCGCCCGGCGGTCATCGAGGAATAATCTGCTTTGAAGACGAACGTATAAGGCTCTTTCATCACGTTGCCGGCGTTGTCGCGGACGTCGAAGATCCTGACAGAAACGTTCTGACCGTCCATAAAACCCGGAGGCGCCGGAATTTTTTTGAAAGGCTCTATCTGCATGAGTTTTTTGCCGGAATCGTATGTCAGCGCGCCGTCGCCGGCGCAATAAACGTAACCGTCGACTTCGCACTTTAAACCGTCGGCGGCCACGCCCGAGCCGTCGAAATCGTCTATGACGGCCGTTATTATGGAACTGGCCGAAGACGAGCCGTTTTGCGGAGAGGTCGAGACGACCCGCGGCGGGGTGTTGTCCACTTTAACCCGCAGATGGGAAACGCCGGTTAGCGGCGCGGAGTCTTCGCCGTGGCCGGTTATGTGAAGGTAGCGCATATCGCCTCCGCCGGAGCCTTCGACTGTAAACGAGGCGGAAGCGGCGGAGGATATTTCCGGCCCCGGAATCCCGAAGGGATCGCCGTCGATCGCGAAAGAAAATTTCTTTATGTCGGGTCTGTTCGATTTCCAGCTGAATTTAATGGTTTTTGATGCCGAGCCGCCTGACGTTATTATAAGGTCGTCTATGTAAAAAGCCGCGCCCGCTGGATTGCGCCCGTCGGAAACCTCAGCCCAGCCTTCATAATCGAAGTCACAGAAAAATATCTCCTCCACCGTCAGCGGCTCGTTTTCTTTCAGCTGCGGGCTTACGTTTTTGATCATTTCAAATATATTGACGGTTAAGCTGTGCCAGCTGTCGTCGCGTATGAAATTTTGCGCGCCGAGACAGACGTGCCCGATCGAGGAGCCGGCCGTCGGAGACGAAAGCGGTATTTCAAAATATCTTCCAAGCGCTTTGAGCATGATATTTACCTCGACCGTGGCGGGGCAGCGGTAGCTGAACGATAAAACCGGAAATTTCGATGCGTCGTAAGGGCGCGGATAGATATTTACCGCTATATCCGACGGGCAGGTTTTATTGGTGATTTTAGCCGACGATTCGCCCGCGGCCTTAGTGCTTTTATCCAGAGCTATTTCTACGTTGTTTTGAATGGAGCGCGGAGTAAGAATGCACGCGCCGTCCTCAAAATCGCATTGAACGAGGAACGGGTGCGATTCGCTGGAAACTTCAATGGGCGGGCTGGAGGCCTTATGACGAGGTATTTTAGCGGTCATTTCGGCTTTGAGGTTCGCGAATTTAACCGTATCGCCTGAAAACGCGGCGAAAAAGGTTTTTCCGGTATCGTTAAAGCCGGCCACGGGCGCGCTGAGAAGCCCTTCGGCTTCTACGGAAGTTTCGAGCATCATCCAGCCGGCTGCGGAGCGGTATTGAAAGATAGAGACGGAACCGGTATCCAGCTTATGTCCCGGGACGGTTATTTTCAGGCTCGCCGGCAGGTCGAATTTAAGCCCGCGCGGCCTGGCTTCGTATACGGGCGAAATCGGCTCGAAGCCTTCGTTTTTAAATTCCGGCCTTTCTACGCTTAAAAATCCGGGCTTTTCGACGAGCGAGCACAGTGTGAAGCCCTCCGTAATGCTGTAAGGCTGTACGATAAGCGCGGCCAGGCCGTCGGCCGATTCTACGAACTGCTCGCACGTGTTGGAAATAAGCCGGCCGATTATAATGTCGCGCGAAGCGTGGCGCATATTGCCTTTTTTATCGTACACTTTTAAAACGATCCTGTACGGGCCGTTATAAGCCATCGAAGAGGCTTTTTTTGACCTGTCGTATTTATAGCCGAAGTTTGTGCCCGCGTTGAACGATGCGAGATTTCCCATTACGGTGGCTTTGCCCCCGAATGAAAGCGAACGGTTTATAAGGAACTTGGGCTCCCTGGAAGTGGCTATCGTTATTTCCTCCGTGCCCGCCCTGCTTAAGTTTATAGCGCTGATAGAGTAATGAGAAAAATCCATGCCGAGCGCGTCGCCGAATACGGGAACGGTGGCGTTGACTATTGAATTTTTCCAGGGCAGCTGGATATTCGCTATGAGCTGAAGTATGTCGTAATCGGTTCCGGCGGATGCCGATGCGCCTGAAACCGTTTTATAATCGAGGGTGAACGACGCGCGCCCAGATGGGATAACTTCGCCGTGCCGATCGGTCAAATCGAAAGTGAACTCGCCGCCGGTTCCCGATTTAAGCTTTTTAGAGTATTTTTTTCCGCACGAATGCGCGAGCGTTAATTCTCCTTCGGAGAATGCCGCGGCGCCAGGCGCCTTAAGAACCAGATGCACGAAAGAGTTTTTGTAAACAGTCAAAATATTTTCGACTTTTTCGAAGCGGAACTTCTGAGGATCTGTAATGGCTTCTGAACGGGTTATTTTATCTATGAAAACCGTTCCGGAAGTTTTAGCCAGCAGAACGCCGCATATTTTATGGCCGCCGAGTTCAAGCGCGGCGGCGGGGATGACGGCCCGATGCCATATTCCGGGCTCGACCGCGAAGGCGCCTGCGTCGAAGCGTGAAAAGGTACCCGGCATGCCGCCGAAGTCGATGTTTATATCGCCGAAATAAGCACGATGCTCCCCCGATCCCGTTTCGTCGTAAAAAGCTATCATGAAAGAAGGCGCCGGATCCGCCGCGGGCGTTTTAACGTAAAAAACTATATTTTCATTAGTGGAAATAAAGTAAGCGGAATGCGGATCGACGAAATATGAAATTTCACGTCCGGCAGAGCGGAGCGCGATAGATTTGGAGCCGGAAAAAGATACTGCGGAATCGAATTTGACCGGCAGTATTTCTTTAGCGCCGGCAGGAACCGAGTCGTCCGCCAGGGTATCGTTATTGTCGGCGCGGGACCTGTCGAAGAGGATTTCGCTGGTTATTTCTTTTTTAATCCCTTTTTCAATAACGTCGAACGGATATATTTCTTCTATGTCCAGCCGGGCCGCATGAGCGGATACCGGCCCGCAAAAGAAGGACTGAAAGAAAATAAACGCCGCTATGGCCAGGTGGAATTTGTATTTTAATTTCATAGCTATTCGCCGCCTTTCAAATTAAAATGCGCGGCGGCGCAAGCCGATGCTTTTTCTCCCGGCGCGCCCATGCGGTTGACCGCGTAAACTTTATAAGCGTATATCCTGGAGGCCGAAAGGCCGTAATCTACGTAAGAAGTAGCCCCGGCCGGAACTTTCGCCACGGGTTTTAAATCGCGCTCGATAATGAAATATTCGACGGCGACCGTGTTGTTTTCCGCCAGAGGCGGTTTCCATTCGAGAGCGATTTTGGTCAGTCCGGAAGTTAATTTTAAATCCCTCACGGGCCCCGGCGGCGCCGAAGGTATGACGCCGAGCGTGACGGAAGGCGCGCTGAAATTAGAGTCGGCGTCGCATGCTTTTATGTAATATTCATATCTGACGCCGTTTTTCAGGTTTTCGTCCCTGAAAGTGCAACTTGCGTCAGCAGAAGCTATTTTTTTACCGTCCCGGTAGATCAGGAAATTTTGCGCGGGCTTATCTAGGGAAGCCTCCCAGCTTAATTCCGCGCCGCGGTCGATTGCGGCCGCCTCGAATTTTAAAGGCGGTCCGGGCGCGCAGTATTTGATATGATCTTCGCCCGTTATCGCTTTAAGCGCCGTCACCGCGGCCGCGCGGACGGTTTCGGAACCGTCGGACGTCGCCATTGAAAGGTGTTTTATAAATTCTGCCGATTTGATTGCTGCCGAAGCTTTTATCAGTTCGAGTTTTTTGAATTCCGAGGATTTTACCATGGCTTCGCTTAATGCTTTGCCGATTACGTCGACCGAACCGGAGTCGTGATAGTAGCCCAGAACCCTTGCGGCGTAAGCCTGATTAAAATCATTTTTGGATTCGACGAGGATGTTTTTTAGGTTCTGGCGTATCCCGCCAAGCACATCGAGCCTGTAAAGCGCGCCGCTCGCCGAATCCAGAAGAACGGAGCTTTGAGAATTTTTAAGGATTTCAAGCAGCTTGGCGGCCGCGCGCGTCTCTTTTGAAGCGGCAAGAGCTTCGATGAGAATGGCTTTTATTTCATCTTCGGCAACGCGAGAAAGCTCTTTAAGTATTTCGGCGCGGGCATATTCGTCGGCGATTACTATGCCTGCAAGGCATTTAGCCGCATTCCGCCTTAAATAAAAATCTTTTTCGGTTTTTAAAATGTTAAGATATGCGGCCGTGCCGTCTTTTGAAATTTTAGAAAGCGTTTCCAGAACGCGGTTTTTTATATAACCGTCCCGCGTCTGCTTCAGGTAAGCCGCAAGCGCTGGAGCGGCGGCGGGATCGCCGATTTTTTCGAGCAGCGCTAAAATTTCAAATTTAAAGCCGCTGAACTTATCGTCCGTTTTCATAAGCAGCGCGGCGAGAGGCCCTGTGGCTGAGAAACTTAGCAGCGCAAGCTTTTCGGCCGGAATATAATCGAAGAGCTCCGGGCCCGCCAGCTCCAACGACGAACCGTCCTGCTTTAAAAGCTCTGCGACGGCTGAACAGCCGTCATAATCCGCCAGCAGAAAAGCGATCATAAGCGCGGGCTTTAAGTTCGACGCATTGCGGTAAGCCGCGAATTTTTTTGAAAGTTCGGATTCGAGGAGCCGCGCGTTTTTTTTATCGTTATTATACGCCGACGTTTTTATAATTCGTGAAAGCGCCTTGAAGCGGTTTTTAGAATTTTCGGACGGCGGCGCGTCCAGAAGTTGCGAAAACGCTTCGAAGCCGAAAGACGCCAGGCAGTCCGCGGCGCCATAAGAATCGTACCCGGGCTGAGAATCGAGAATCTCTATAAGCGCGGGTATCGCCTCGGAAATTTTGAATTTGGAAACGGCTTCTATAGAAGAGGAAACCAGGCCCCGGTCTTTCGCTCGAAGGGCTTTTAAGTAAACGTCAGCAGCGCCGGATATGTTTTTATTTATCAAAACGCCTATAAGCCTTTTTTGCATCAGTTCAGTATTTGCCGATCGCCTTGCCGCAGCCAGCAATTCTGCTTCGCATTCCACGGCTGAATTAATTATGACGCCGGCGGCGCTGCCTGCATATTCTTCGCGGCCGAGCAGCTCTATGGCCAGTACCATGTCTTCGCGGTTTCCGGATAATGCCAGGAAACGGCAGATATAAGAATGGAAAGCTTTAGTTTTTTCATCCGGCGCGAAATCCCGAGCAAGTGATTTTTTCAATTCGGCCGTAACGCTTTTTAAGGTTCTGTTCAACAAAGATGAAGGCGCTTCTGCGTCCCGCGCGCTTCGGCCGTAATAAGAAACCTGAGGCCAAAAGTTTTCTTCCATGCGTGATATCAAGCCGATATCGTCGGCGAGCAGCTCCATAAATGGCTTTTTAATTCCCTGCTGGTATAATATCGCCGATATTACAGCCTTCGTATCGCCGCCCGATTTTTTTTCGAGCTCCAGAAAATCGAAAAGCATTTCGTTCGACAAATTTCTTAACGCGTTAAATATTTCGCCCCGATCCTGACGAACGAATAATTTTGATAAAAGCCACTCGAGGCTTTCTCGAGATTTTATTTCCCCGATTTCGCTTATGGCGCGGCGGTGGAATTCTTTTAGTTTTTCATCCGCCGCGATTTTCTGAAGATATTCAAGAGCGCTTTCGCTGCCGGTTTCGGCCGTCATGGCCAGATATTCGGAGGCGGCGTAACTGCCTTCAGGGGAGGCGGAGTATTTTTCGAATAGATCTTTAAGCAGTTTCAGGCCGTTTTCGCCGCTCGCGGCGAGCGAGCGCAGCGCGTTATTTTTGACGGCGTAATTTTCGGATTCGCAAAATTGCTGTAAATATTTGAATTTTTCAGGATCGCCGCTTTTCATATAAGCCGCGAAAAACGGCTCCGGCGGATCGAAAGCTTTTGCGCCGGGCTTCGCGGCTCCGGAAATTATATCGCGAAGCGCTTCGCCTGAGAGGCTTTCGGCCGTAATTTTAACGAGCGCGTCGCGGTATTTTATTTTATCGAGCTTATCGCGGTAGTGCGAAGCGAAGGCTTTTTTGAATTCTTCGCCGCCGTAAGCCGTAATGTATGAACCGGCCATTTCGAGCAGCTGGCCGTTGTCGTTAGCGTCGGAAGAATCTATAAGGCCCGTTATGAATTTTAGTTTTTCTTCCATGGCGGCCGTTTTTAAAAGGCGCGCCAAAAATAAATCTTCTATATATTCGTAGTCCCATCCTTTATGCTCTTTAATAACGGCGTCGATGAATTTTATATCGGCGGCATCCTCAGCGCAAAGCGTTTCGAAATCAAGAGCGTATAAGTGGGCGTTTTTTGGAAAAGCTTTTTTAACGTCGAAATAACCGTTAGCGGTTATCCGCTTTACTATATCGTTTTTCCTTTTTAGGTCCATGGCGTCGAATCCGGCCGCCGCGGAATCGAATTCCGCGCAAATCCTGAAAGCGCATTCGACGTAAAAATCAGGCGCAATGATTTTGTTTCTGACGGATTTTTGTAAGATAGACGCGGCTTCTTCGAAATCGTTTATGTCGCAGCAGTCGAGATATGACGAAAAACATTTTTCAGGCGGCTCGCCGGCGTAAGATTTTATGTTTATTTCGCTTGTGCTTACGAGCGATTTAAGCTTCAGGCAAGCCGCGCTTTTTAATTCGGACAGCTTTTCGGCGCAGGCCAGGCGGGCGATGGTTAAAACGTCGGATACGCTTGTTCGCTCCGATTGCAGAGCGCCGACAAGAAAGCGCTGGTCGTAGCCGCGGATTATTCCTTTGCGGCTGATATTATCAAGGTACGCCCTCAGCGAAAGAGCGGCGTTTAATTGCTGCAGGTCTAGCTGGGCGTCCGATGAAAAATTTTCGTCTTCGTATCCGGCATAATCCGCGGCGGCGTAGCGTGATTTAAAATCGCGGGCCGCTTCGGCCGCGTGGCGAAAATTTTTCAGTTCGTCCGGCGTCAGCGTATCGATGAATTTTTCGCCGGCCGGGTAAAAATCGGTTATAAAATCGTTACCGAACCCGGCTTCGAGCAATTTAAAGACGTCCACCCTGTTGACGGTTTCGGCTTTACTTATGAAAAGAGAAGCCGGAGCGTATATTCCGATTTTGTAGAAAAGGGCGGCCCATAAAATGGCGTTATCCTTTTCAGGAGGCGATTTCAGGTAATGCTCCATTAAAATGTCCATATTTTTTTGCGTAACGCCGCGCCTTAAAAAACCGATTATTTTTCCGCCGCCTGATTTGATATCGAAGGACGCGAGGTAGTGTTTCAGGGCTTCTTCGCCTGCGGCGGCGTTGAAAAATCCTATCAGCGCCGGCGCAAAAGCGGGATTACGCCGTATGAGCCCGTCGACGGCTTTGATGGAGCTTTCGTCTCCGCCGTTCAAAAGTTCGCAAGCGGCCGATAAAGATTGCGGCGCTTTTTTAAAAAAATCCTCAACGTCTTTTTCAGAAGGCGTTTGGGGAAGCGCCTTCAGGTAAGGCTCTATAAAATCGCACGCTATGAATTCGGAGCGATCTTTAGCGCCGATAAATGAGAATGACCGTAGAACGGCCGTTTCGCGTTGAGAATCGCCTGCGGAATTTTTTAAAGCGGTTTTCAACGATTCGAAGGCGGCGCTTTCGTCGAGTTTGGCCAATAGAGCGGCTGCGGCGCTTAAAATCGACGCTTCGACTTCCGGCCGGCAGATGAATTCTTTTAACGCCGCAGCGTCGATTATCTGCTTTAATTCAGCCAGGCGTTCGCCTGCCGCTCTTATGAGCATAAGTTTTGCGTCCGGCGGAAAGCGGTCGTCTTTAATAGAGGCGATAAATTCCTGCGGCGCTTTCCGGACAAGCTGCGAAATTTTTTCGGCCGCATATGCGTATTCGTCACCGCCTGCATTTTTAACCGCCAGCAGATATTTTTTTAGATTTCCGCCGGCCGCGTCGAATTTTTTCTGGAATATAAGCGAATTTTGATATTCCCGGCTTGATTCATAATCAATGAATTTGATTAGATAATCATCGCTTCTGAGCGCAGGCGATTCGTTTATAGCCTCTATTATCCGTCGCTTAAGGGTGTTTATGAAGCCCGGCTTACATGATGAAGAAAAGGCCGCGAGCTTTTTTATAAGGCCGGCATTTCCGGTTTTCACAATTTTTTCTATCATACGATTTTGAAAATAATCGGACTGCGATTTGATAAAGTTAAAAAACGCCAGCGTACTTTCTTCTGTTTTAAATTCTGATTCGTTGAATTCGAAAGACGAAGCGTACGACGAAATGATTTCCCTGTTATCGATTAAGTTGGAAGCGGACCGGGGAGCGTTAATATAGTCGATAAAACGCTCTTTTTCACCGTTTAAATAAAAAGCCAGCGGCGTGAGCGCTCCGAAATCCGCCGCGCCTTTTTCGGCGAGCTTTTTGAAATCGTCGTTTTTAAGATTTTGCGAAAGCGTTTCGAATGCGATGCGCTTCAGAAAAGGTTCGCCCGATGCAACGGCTTCTTCTATGAAGGAGTAAACGGCTTTCAGCTCTTCGGCTTCAGCTTTGCCGTAAGATAAGTTCAGCGATTTTATAAATTCGGCGAGCTTTCTTAAATAGTATTTTTTATGTTTTTCACCGCTTATTTTTGAATATGCCGTTAAAGCTATCCGGACGGATTTTTGAGGATAATATCGAAGATAGTCGAATCCGCTCTGCGCTTCAGCGGTGTTTTGCGAAACGAGGAGCTTTTCAATGCAGGCTGTAAATTTTTCGCTGGCGCATCTTGCAGCGCAATTTCTGATAAAATTATACAGCGGCGCGTTATCGCCTTCAGAACCGGTTTTTTGCATCAGGGCGTAAAGATGATCGTAAGCTTGCGGGGTTTTAAGCGAGGAAATCGAATTAAGGACATCCAGGCTGTAGCCGTATTCCTTTTTGGAAACGGCTTTTTCATATTCGGCCGCGAGCAGTTCGACTCCCGCGGGAAGATGCGATAATTCGTAAAGCAGCTCTCTTTTGACGGCGGAATTTTCTTCGGAATTGAATCGTGAGATGAAAAACGCTTCGGCCGTTTTGGTTTTTGCCGCCGCTATGGTTTTTAAGCTTGTTATATAAAGCCTGCCGGAAATCTTACAGATGTCTGAAACCGCGAAATTTTCTGCGATTCGTTGTACAGAAGTGATTTTTTCGTCTCCGGCCGCCGAAAGATAAGCTCTGAAAGTGCTTAAAATGCTCATTTTGCTATAATAGCCGATTGCGGGGTCGTTAAGAATCAGGCCGGCGAGCTCGTGCGCTTTTTCGTTTTCGCTTTTTAGAAGACGGGCGATAAGAAAATCGAATTCATCGCTTGTTATGAAGAGATAGTAAAGCCTTTTTCTTACGGCTTCGATATCCGTGTCTGAAAGGTTTTTAAATTTGAGTTCTACTTCGGCAGAATCGGTTTTCCAGCGTTTGTCGAGCCGCGCGAACGGCCCCTGGTCTTCAATGTTATAATCCGTGGCCGCATCGGCGGGAGGAAATGCAAAGAATACGAGCGTGAGTAAAATTTGAAAAAAGATAAGCCTCTTAAGAATATAAATGGGCGTTATATGAAAAAGCTTTACAGGTCTCATGTACGGCATCCTCTTTATTTATTTATCAAAATTATTTTTTTATACTAACAAAATTTATCAAAATTGTCAAAATAATACCGAAAAATAAAATGGATTATGATAAATAAATTTTTAAGAATTCTTAAGAGAAAATACCCGATACTGTTTATATTGCATTTAACCTTATGCGTCGTGACGGCTATATTAACCAGCGTGTCGCGGCTTGAAGCTTCCGGCGAAATAAATCTCGCGCCTGTAAATTCAGGCATGAATTTGTCATCGGCGTATGAAGGCCGGTTCAACATTATCGATCCGGGCGATTCCACCGGAAGGCACGCGATTTTTAATATTCTATGGCTCGAGCTTAAAAAAAATGAAACCGGCGAAATAAACGTTTTCGCAAAAGCAAAAGCTCTCGGCTTTGAAGGCGATTCGCTGGTCAAACAGCATAACGCGATGAACGAACTCGAGGCGCTGACCTTCAACGAGGCTTATATTAATAAATCATCCGCGGAATATGAATTCGATTTCGGGATGTTTCACAAAAAATTCGGTAATGAAAGCCGTTACGATTTATTCGACCTTGGCGATCTTACCTATGGCTTTGATGCGATGAACCGGATCGATGAAAAAAAAGCCAAAGGAAACGTGTTTTATAAAAAGAACATAAAAAAAGGCGTTCGGGCATTTTGTAATTATCAATTTAACGTCGATTATTCAAGCTCATTGAAGACAGTCGGATTCGATTATAAAAATTTCACTTTTTTCAAGGCTTTCGACAGCTTAAGAGATTATTTCGTAGCGGATTACAAAAGCCGCGAGGTTAAAAAGGCGGTTTATTCGGCTTCGTACAGAAACAATAAATTCAATTATCTTGCGCCTTTCACTCAATATAAACTGGGCGCGTGCCTTAATCTTAACTCTTCGCTGATGAATCAGAAAATTACGCGGCTGAGCCTCGAACTGCTTTCTAACGGCACTTCCAACGGATATTTTCATTTAAAGCGAAACGCGGCGGACTTAATGGCGGCTAACGTAATATTTTTCTATCAGAAGTATGTCGGCGCTTTTAAAATAGAATCAAAACTGAGCGACCGATTTAAAACTTCGCTGTCGCTTGAATCGTATTTTTCCATAAAACCAGCCTTCGGCTTTGAAGACGGCCTGAGTTCCGAACCGGGGCGGGTGAAAATATACAAAATGGCCGCCGAGTCGCATTATAAAAAGACGACTGTCGAAACGGCCATTTTAAAAACTTCCGGTAATGACGGATCTTATCTTTTGAACGAAAAGCTTAATTTCAGAATCAGGGTTCTATATCCATTTTAATATCTAATTTTTTTATCAGGACATAATTGTAAAGCGTATTGTAAAGCAGCATAGCGATCGTCATGGGGCCGACTCCGCCGGGAACCGGCGTTATCCATGAGGCGGCCTTGGAAGCGGATTCGAAATCGCAGTCGCCGCAGGTGAGCTGTTTTTTATCGGGGGTTTCGATCCTGTTTATCCCTACGTCCACGACGACCGCTCCGGGCTTTATGTATGAAGCATCGATCATATTGGCGCGTCCGATGGCCGCAACGAGTATGTCGGCGCGTCTGGCGACGTCTTTCAGGTTGAGGGTTTTGGAATGGCATATCGTAACCGTGGCGTTTTCTTTGAGCATTAAATAAGCGAGAGGCTTTCCGACTATATTGGAACGGCCGATGATGCAAACCTCTTTGGATGCGACGCTTATTTTATAATATTTTAATAATTTCATAACGCCGAGAGGAGTGCAGGGAATAACGGTCGTCTCGTCGCCTAAAAACATGTGGCCTATGTTTTGCGGCAGAAAGCAGTCGGCGTCTTTGGCAGGGTCTATGAATGACAGGATCTTTTTTTCGTTATAATGCGGCGGAAGAGGAAGCTGGACGAGTATGCCGGCCGTTTCCGGATCGGCGTTCTCTTTGTTTATCAAGTCTATTATTTCGGATTCCGGCGTTTGACCGTCGAGCATATGCGTTCTTGTAGATATTCCGGATTCCGAACACGCTTTTTCCTTCATGCGCACATACATCGCCGACGCCTTGTTGTCGCCGATAAGAAAAGCCGCGAGCCGCGGCGGAGCGGCGCCGGTTTTTTTCAGCTCTTCTATTTTTTCTGAAATTTTCGCGCGGTAATATTGGGATGCTAGCTTTCCGTCGAGTAATTGCATAATTTCTCCTTTAGCCGTTATAAAGTCCGGAGATTATTATATCAAACTTCGGCGGAATTTTCAATCAGAGAATTTATCAGAAGAGCCAGCGAAAAAATATTGTACGGTTTGGATACGAATGCGTTTATCCCGCTTTTTTTAATTTTTTCGCTCAAATCGCTTTCGAGGCTGCCGGTCAAAGCGAGAATCGGGACTTTTTCATCGCCGCTTCTTATGCGCAGCGCGGTTTCATAGCCGTTTAAACCGGGCATGTTTATATCGGTTATCACTATGTCGAACTTTTGGCTTTTAAATACTTCCGCGCCTTCTGCGCCGTTATTTACGCAGCGCACTGTATGGCCGAGTATCCTGGAAAAAACCTCGAATAAAATGTAGGAATTGGTAATATCGTCGTCTATTACGAGAATATTGTAGCTTCTCGATTCGTTAAGACAGTTGGTTTGCCGTGAATTTTTGCCTGCTGATTTCACTTCCATGGCGGCCTCGCTTTCTATTGGTTTCGCAAGTCTTAAAGCAACTGCCATGCCATATTTTTTATGCTAATCGATTCATGAAACGATCGTTTTTATGCATAAATTCAATACTGAACGCTAAATGTAAAAAAAAACGTGTGGGAATTTACAACACGCCTGTTGTGATCGCCAACGCATGTTGTTTAAGCTTTACTTAATTTAAGTTGACAATTGAATTTTTATTTAATATAATAATTACGCGAAAGTTAAATACATATGTTCTAAAATAAGTAACATAAGATAATGGAGTCAAGAAATGAATATTGGCTTTTTTTTGAAAAAAATTAGAAAAGAAAAGCATTTTACGCTCAACGAAGTCGCTAAAAGTACTAATTTTACGGCAAGCCTTTTATCTCAGATTGAAAACGACAAAACTTCGCCGTCGCTGAATTCGCTGGAAACGCTGTTGCGTTATTATAAAGTTAATATTTCTGATTTTTTCAAGCAGGTAGAGCAGAAAAGTCATATTTTCGTCAAATGTTCGGAAAATGAAACTTTCGAAAATAAAGCTTCCGGCGTAACGCTTACGCTGCTGGCTTCCAAACTCGAAAACAACGTTCTGGAATCTTATCTTGTTGTGCTGGAACCTTCGGCGACGCTCAATTTCGCCAAACTCAAACCGGATATAAGCGGCGAAAGGTTTATATATTTGCTTCGCGGCTCGGCGCAGGCTAAATTGAGCGACTGCGACTACAACATAAAGCCGGGCGATTCGCTTAACTTCAAATCATATGTAGCATGCCTTATAAAAAATGATTCGCATTCCGAAAAATGCGAATTCATAGTTTCGGGCAATCCGCCCGTTTTAATTTAATTTATTTAAGAGACCGGCTAAAAAAGAAAGCCTTTTACTTAAATATCAGTTCATAAGCGTCGATGGCTATTTGCAGCTCTTCGTTGGTCGGAACTACGACTATGGTAGTCGGAGAATAGTCTGTAGATATGATGCCTTCTACGGCGCCGAGCGCCGCGTTGCGTTCGTAGTCCATTACGATGCCTATGTTTTCAAGCCTGTGGCAGATCCTTTCGCGCATTTTAACGCCATACTGTCCTATTCCGCCCGTAAATATGAGCACATCTACTTTTACAATATTGGCTGCGTACGCGCCGATATATTTTCTTATGCTGTGGGCATATACGTCGAGCGCTTCCTGCGCATTTTGATCGCCGGCGTCGGCCGCTTTTTCGATGTCGCGAAGATCGTTTGAAATGCCAGAAAGTCCGAGCAGACCTGATTTTTTATTTAATATAGTGTTAATTTCTTTTATCGAGAGCCCTAGATTTTCGGCAAGGTAAATTACGATGGCCGGATCTATGTCGCCGCAGCGCGTGCCCATTACAAGGCCTTCCAGAGGGGTAAATCCCATGGAGGTGTCGATGGATTTTCCGTGAAAAATAGCCGTTATCGAAGCGCCGTTGCCGAGATGGCATGAAATTACGTTGGTGTTATCGGATGAACGCTGCAGGAGGCGCATGGCTTCGTTCGCGACGAAACGATGGCTGGTGCCGTGAAAACCGTATCTTCTGATTTTATGCTTTTCGTAGAATTCGCGGGGAATGCCGTACAGGTAAGCGCTTGGCGGAAGGGTCTGATGGAAGGCCG
>JAKPTH010000353.1 GCA_029571125.1 bacterium | reverse complement strand
CAACGGCATATCAGGTATAATAAAAAATACCTAATTATTTTACTACTCTTTCATTTTCTCGGGTTCGTATTTATGGCTTCTTTTCTTTATCATGACGACCTTATCCATAGTATCGCCCTGTTGAACTTTATCGACTATTTCAACGCCCGATATTACGCGTCCGAAAACCGTGTGCCTTCCGTCTAAATGAGGAGTCGCGCGGTGGGTTATGAAAAACTGGCTTCCGCCTGTGTCTTTGCCGGCGTGCGCCATTGAAAGAACGCCGCGCGTGTGCTTGGTTTTATTTAATTCGGTTTCGCATTTTATGCGGTAGCCGGGGCCGCCAGCGCCGGTGCCGGTAGGGTCTCCGCCCTGGATAACGAAATCAGGAACGACCCTGTGAAATTTTAAGCCGTCGTAGAAGCCTTTTTCGATGAGGCTTACGAAATTAGCTACCGTATTGGGCGTTTCGTCTTCTAAAAGCTCGAGGACCATGTCGCCGTATTTTGTAGTTATTTTAGCCTGTGGAAGAGCTTTTTCATCTATAACGACTTCGCTCGTGCCTTTTTTTTCTTCGGCGAAAGCCGGGCTGATTTTAAAAAACGGAGCTATCGCGAATATTAAAACAAAAGCTATTATACCGTAAATTTTCACCTGAATTACCTCCATTAAATTTTTATAAAGTTAAGTAAATTTATATCATTTTTAATGAGAATTGTCAACTAAAATCATGTTCTGTTAAGTTAAAGTCTTTTAATATAAAAATGACTTTTTCACGAATAAATCATCTGGATAAAATATAGGTTTGCATGTGTTTGTATATGAATTCGGCCGGACCGAATACTAATGGGTTTAAGGCCTTAAAATAGACGAGCGCCAGAATTATGAACAGGCCGTAAGCTTCGAGTTCCGAAAATTTACGTGCATACTTTTCTGGAAGGACGCACATCAGTATCTTGGAGCCGTCGAGCGGCGGCAGCGGAAGAAGATTAAAGCACATCAATATCAAATTGATATGAATGCCGCCTATTATTAAAGACTTTATGCAGATCATCGCAAACCATACCCCGGTTTCTTCAATGTTTGAAAATATATTCACGTTTGCAAAAACGATAAAATATTTCACTATGACCGCAAATATTATCGCCAGTATGAAATTAGAAAGCGGCCCCGCCAGCGCGACCAGAATTATATCGCGGCGAGGCTTTTTAAACGCAGTGTAATCGACCGGAACGGGTTTCGCCCAGCCTATATGCACCATGATCATGGCAAGAACGCCTATCGGATCGAAATGCTTCAGAGGGTTTAAAGAAAGCCGCCCGGCGTCGCGCGCCGTGTTGTCGCCGAGCATATAAGCCATATAGCCGTGCGAAACCTCGTGGATCACTATAGCCAGTATTCCGAAGGCTATAATTATAATCTGGACCGCTGTTTCGCCCGGATCGATTTTTTTCATCGATAAAAAAGCGTTTGCCAAATAAAGCGCGAGGATTAAAACTATTATATTTATGAGTTTCTTGTTATCGGAAACGACCATCGTATTAGTGATTCCTTGATTTTAAACTGATCTTATTTTGTTTTGATCGTCGCTTTTAAAAACATTCCGGCTTTTAATTTATGTTCGGTATTTTTGATCGTTGCGCTCACCTTGAAAAAATGAGTTAAAGCGTCGCCTACAGGGTTTATTTCATATATTTCGCCGCTGAAAGTTTCTCCCGGATAGACGTCTACGCTTATATCTATCTTATCGCCTTTTTTAATTTTTGCTATTAAAAGTTCGGGCACTTTTAAATTGGCCTTTATAATGTCCAGATCCACAATGTCGTAAACCGGCTTTGCCTTGTCCGCAAAATCGCCGGGTTCGCGATGCTTCACCGATACAAAACCGTTCATTGGCGCGCAAATTTCAGCGTTTTTGAGCATGTTTTCGGCTATTTTAAGGCTGGCGTCCGCCGTATTGAGATTTGCCTGAGCCGATAATTTAGCGAATAGCGCATTGTCTTTCATCTGCACCGACGCGGAATTGCTTTTAAAAAGCTCGTTCAGCCTTTTAAATTCTACGTCCGCCTGATCGAGAGCTATCTTTGCGCGTTCCACCTGGGTGCGGGCGAGCGCTACCTGAAGCTCATAATCGGTCTTTTCAACCCTCAGAACCACTTCTCCGGATTTAACGTAGTCGCCTTCGGCGAACGGCATATATTCGACGTTGCCGGCCACTTTGGCGGCTATGCTGACCGTCCTGCACGGCGCGGAGGAACCGAAGACGAGTATCCCGGTTTCCCCGGTGGAATCGGCCGCCTGATTGGATTGCGCTATATTTTCGGCTATGGCGTACTGCGCCGGTAATATCTGAGTGAATAAAACTATCGTAAATATTATTTTTTTTATGAGACTCATTCTAACGCTCCTTTTTTATTATAAAAAACTGTAATGATCTCCTATATGCCGGCCGCTTTCGCCCGCAATAAAACAACCCGGCTTACGGCTGTTTTACCGCTTTTTTTCCGCTGAAAAAATCTATCATGTCGTCTAAAAGCGTGTAAACGACCGGAACGACTACGAGCGTCAAAAGCGTCGAGGTTATAAGGCCGCCGATAACGCAGACCGCCATCGGGCTTCTGGTTTCAGCGCCGGGGCCGGTCGCCATGGCGATCGGCAGCATGCCGAATATCATCGCCAGGGTCGTCATTAATATAGGCCTGAGCCTTGTAGGCCCGGCTTTTATTAAAGCGTCGAAACGCGTGTCGCCGTGATCCCTTAATGTGATTACATAGTCTATCAATAATATTGCGTTTTTAGTGACCAGCCCCATGAGCATTATAATTCCTATCAGGCTGAATATGCTCAGATATTCTCCGGCTATTAAAAGCCCTCCGAGCGCGCCGACAATTGACAGCGGCAGCGAGAGCATTATAGTGAAAGGATGCACGAAACTTTCAAATTGCGATGCCAGGATCATGTAAACTATTATTACTGCAAGAAATATCGCGAAGAATATGCTTTCAAAAGATTCTTTCATGATATCCGCGAAACCGGCGAAACGATAATTAAATTCCGGCGGCATTTTTAAGTCGTCAGCGATTTTTTTGACTTCGGAAACCGCCTCGCCCAGCGGAATATTTTCCAGATTGGCGTACAGCGTGATTTGCCTTTGCCTGTTGAGACGGTCGATCTGGGTCGGCCCGAAGCTTTCCTTGGAGCTGACTAAATTTCTGAAATCTATTGCCTGGCCGGTAAGCGAGCGTACATAAAAATTGTTTATGCTGGTTAAATCGTTTCTTTCATTCAACGCGAGCCTTAAATTAACGTCATACTGGTTTCCGCCGTCTTTGAATTTTGAAATTTTTTCTCCGGCTATAAGCGTTCTTACCGCGGATGCTATCGACGCGATAGGGACGAAAAGCTGTGATGCGTGGTCTCTGTCCACATAAACGCTTAATTCGGGTTTTCCTGTTTTATAAGAAGTGTCGATATCTACGAAACCCTTT
>JAKPTH010000350.1 GCA_029571125.1 bacterium | reverse complement strand
ATATCGATAAAAAAAGTATCATAATTTTATGAACAAAATTAAAACCCCCGCAATACTAATATTATCAATAATAACGTTATACGCTTTATTATTCTTTGTTACAAATTCAAACAATGATAAAAATAACGATATTCAATTTATGAAAACATGTATAGCATCAATGAAAACAATTAATGAGGCAGCCAAATTGTATCAAGATGAAAACGGAGATGTTACATCATTAACTGTAAGTAATCTTGCTGCTAAAGGGTATCTAAAATATGAATTCAAATGCCATAACCAGCTTAATAATCTTATGGGGAGACCAACACCCGTTGAACCACTTCCGTTCAAGATTATAATAAGCAGCGACAAGAAATTTGGAAAATTTTCAATTGATGTAGAATGCCGGCGTCATGGAAAATTAAGTTCTGCTGCTTTGTAAATTAAAGTTTTATATAAAACGCTTATCGCCATTAGCCTTCCATGGACGGGCGCGCTTCAGATAACGTCTAATAACCGCTGCGCGCCTCGGGTATTTGCGACCTTTATACGAAAGCCCGCTCGATTTTCGCATGCTTACGCGCGTTGCGCGAAAGCCGCCCGATACCGAACGAAAACTCGATAAATTTAATTAAACTCTTGACCGTTTCGCTTTTTTAGATTATAATATACTGGTTAATCTAGCTATTACTGGAGGCGGGTTGAATGGGTTATAAATGCTCGTCGTGCGGAAGCGCCATTTCCGAATATTCATATATATGCTCGGGATGCGGAAAAGTATGCAAAGAAAAAATAGTTAAAATGTCCGGCAAAAACACCGTGGACGTCAACAAGACGCTGGAAACGCAAGGCAGAGGCTCGAAAAAAGCGACGCCGGCAGAACCCGTAATATTAAAGCCTTCGGGCGGCGCCAATAAAGATAAAGGCGGCCAGAACGTCATTTATTCCAAAAGCGCCATGGATAACGTCACTTCTCAAAATAAAATCGACGTCAATAAAAAAAGCGATTTCGACTTCACGCCCGGAATGGACCGCGGCTCGGCAATGGATATCGGAAGCAAAGAATCCATGTTCGATATAAACGAACTGAAACTCGATGAATATAAGCAGAAAACCGCTTCTCATAACCAGAAAGACCATAACCGCTCGCCGCAGAAACACCAGGCGGGAGAGCAGCTTTCCGGCGAAGAACTAAAACTTTCCGGCATGGGCTATCAAAGCGGAAGAGTCTCGGCGAAGACGGCGGGCCGTGAAAAACACCCCCTGTCCGCCGACGGCGTTCTGGTTAATAAAATCATCGCGGCTAACAACGCTTTCGTAAGCTCGAGCTCGCTGGCGCAATTCGATAACTTGAAGACGCCCAACCACAAGCTGGCGGTTTTGACCTGCAGCTGCCCGTCCATGACGCTGGCGGCGGAAATCGCCATGGGATTGAATCCCGGCGACGCCTACGTGATAAAAGTGCTCGGCTCCTCCACTATAGAAAACCTGACTTCCGAAGTCATGCGCTCGCTGGCCGTCGGAGTGCACCTCTACGGCGTCGAGGAAATAATAGTTTTGAGCCACGACGACTGCGTGCTCAAACAGCTTTCTACGGCCAGACTCATCGACGCGATGCGTAAAAACGAAATCAGAAGAACCGATATGGATATCAACGATATAAAGGCTTTTTGCGGCGGCTTTTCCAACTGCAAACAGAATATCAGAAAAACCATATCTTTCATACAGAACTCGAAACTCATTCCCGAAACGGTGGCGATTCACGGCATGATGCTGGCCCCGAAAAGCTATAAATTAGAGGTGGTAGTCAATGGTTACAGCGAAAGAATCGTCGTTTAAAGCCGCTCTTTATTTTACGCTCATAACGTTTTTATCCGCCGCCTGGCTTTTCGTTCCGCCGCTTTTTTCCGGCGCGGAAGCCGCACAGCTTAAACGCCATACGCTCAACGACGGCCTGGTTTCCGATACCATAACCGCTATGGCGTCCGATAAAAAAGGCGTTTTGTGGGCCGGCTCCATAGACGGCGCCGCCCGCTTCGACGGCGAAAAATGGGAAAAATTCACCGTGGAAAACGGCTGCCTCAAAGATAACGCGGTCTGGGCCGTCGGCGTGGACGAAGGCGACAGCTATTCCAGAATATGGTTCGGCACGGGCTTCGGCCTCGCCGTGTTCGAAAACGGCCACTGGACGCATTACGTCGGGCCGCACGAAAACCCCAAGACCAAAAAGAAGGTCGAAGGCAACTGCCCCCTCGCTTCAAACGTTATCAACAGAATAATGGTCGTAAGGGATTCTAAAAATAATAAAAATAACATATTCGTCGTCGCCGGCGGAAAACTTTATAAATTCAACGGCGAAAAATGGAGCACTTTCGATTTCCCGCGCGATATACTTAAAACTTCCAGCATAACCGCGATGCACGCCAAAAATAGCGACTGCATATGGTTCGGCACGTCGGGCAGCGGCGTGGTGGAATTCAATATGGCCGGCATGAAAATAACCACCTATACCAAAAAAGAAGGACTCCCTTCCGATTACATAACTTCAGTTTACGCCGCCGAGGACGGCCGGGTCTGGATAGGCACCGAAACCGGCCTGGGCATTATGGAAAACGCGAGCTGCGTCGTGTACAATTACCGCAACTCCAAGCTCGTATCGGATTACGTGACCTGCATCGAAAAGGCGTTTTACGGAAATATCGTAATCGCCACCGATAAAGGCATCAACCTCCACGACGGCAAAAGCTTTCTGCCGCTGCCGGCGCTTTTGAGCGGACTGAACGGAAGACTTATATGGTCGCTCAATTACTCCGCCGTGGCCGATGTTAACTACTCCCAGCTATGGCTCGGCACTCGCGGCTTCGGGCTTTATTCGTATAAGGTCGCCAAAGACATCAAGGAAAACCAGCAGGAAGACCTCACCAAACTCGCCGTCGATAACTTCAATAAACAGCTTTACGAACAGTCGGTAAAAAACTGGGACGACGTTTTAAGCCTGGAACCCGATAACAAAGACGCGCTCATGTACAAGGCGCGCTGCTTCCTTAAACTGCAAAAACCCGTGCAGGCGCAGGAAGTTTTAAAGAATATAATATCGAAAAACCCGGACCTCAAAGAAGCGATACTGCTTCTGGGAGAATCTTACGAGGCCGTCCACGACTACAAGCAGGCCGTAAAGGCTTACGATAACCTCGTAATCCAGTACCCCAAGGAAACCGACGGATTCGTGCTCTGCGCGCGCGTCCTTCTGAAAATGAACAATTACGACGACGCCATATCCTATTATACCAAGGCGCTTACCATCAATACCGAACTTCCGTCCATATATAAAGGACTCGCGAAATGCTTTATGGCCAAGAACAACCTCGCCAAGGCCCTCGACATATCTTTGCAGCTGCAGTACAGAAAACCCGACGACGTCGAAAACAATATCCAGATAGCTAAAATTTATTCGCACCTGCATAAATACAACGAAGCCGAAGAAGAGCTTAAAAAAGTCCTGGTGGCCGAAGAAGGCAATTCCTCCGCTAAAGCCATACTCGGACTCGTCAGTTACGAAAAAGGCGATTTGAGCTCGGCCGAAAAGAACCTCAGCGAAGCTCTGGCGGTCAATTTTAAAGACGCCAACGCTCACGCGCTTCTGGCGCTGGTGCATATAGAAAACAATAAAGTGGAGCTCGCGCGCGGCGAAATCGCCAACGCCCGCTTCGTTGACGCATACGAAGTCCTCATTTCTTACGCCGAAGGACGCATACTCGAAATGGAAGGCAAATTCAACGACGCCATCGCGTTTTATAACCAGTCCATAAATAACGGCTACAACACCGCGGCCGTGCATTACCGCATAGCCAATTCGCTTAAATCGCTCGAAAAATACGACGAGGCCCTCAGGGAATACCATAAGGTGCTCTCTATAGATCCCGCGTTTAAAAAGGCCGACGACGTCAAGTGGATAATTTCAAAACTTACCATGCCCACAGACGACGAACTCAATTCGGGCCCCGTGGCCGACGTGGGAACGCCCGCCGCCGGCACGAACGGAACTGGAACGGGAGCCTCTACGGGCGGCCCTTCGTCTACAAGGCCCACGCTCGACGACCTGGATTTTTAATCGTAAAAACTATGCGCGGCGTAAATTTAGTTTAAAACCATTTTTAGAAAATAAAACCATATAAATTTGGAGGTATTTAAAAATGTCAAATTCAAGAGTACGTTCGTTTAATCACATTCGCGCGGCTTTTATCGCGGCGGTTTCCTTGCTGACCGCGTGCCTTTTTTTGTGCGGCCCGGCTTTGGCCGAAGACGAATTTCTGACGGTATGGAACGCTTTTATATCCGCACTCGAAAATAAAGATACCGGCGCGCTCAATAAAATCGTCGCCGGCGACGCGGCCGAAGAATTTTCCGCCGGAATCAGCGCGCAGATGAAATCGTCCAATCGCGAAGGCATCGCCGCGCTTAAGAAAATGAAGTATATAAAATCCCACCGTACGGCCGAAGACGTCGTAAAACTGGGCTTCGAAGCCGCCAGCAAGATCGAAGGCGGCGAATACCTGTGGGTGGTTTTGAAAAAAGAAAAAAACGGCTATAAAATATTTAATTTCGAGCCTGCATACTCGTTAAAATTCCATGAAATGAAGATAAAAGCCATCGTTGAAAAAGGCCAGTCCTTTAAAGATGTAGCCGCGCCTATCGTCGAAACTTTAAAAAAACGCCTGACTAAAAACAAATATACCAATTTCAATTTTACCATAGATTACGAATCCAATACCATATCGCTCGAAGTCTCGGGCATCGATTCGGAACAGAATTTCAGCGATTTCATAACGCGCCGCGGCCTCTTTTCGCTGAGACGCGTGTTAACTGGAAAAGAAGGCGAAAAAGACATCGCGGCCGACGAACTCTACGAATACCCTTATTATTCAAAAAAGAATATCGGCAAGTATAAAGTGGCCAAAGAAGAGATAATTACCAATGAAAAAGGCCAGATAAGCTCCACCGAGGTTACTTTTTCAGGCCTTCGCGTTCCCCAGGTGCAGATCGATTTGAACCCTTCCGCTAAAAACCGCCTGGAAACCTATACCGCCCCCTTCGCCGTCGGCGAGACCGAAGAACCTAAACTCTCTCTGGCATGCGTTCTCGATTACAAAGTATTATACGTTTTTAAAGTCGGCGCCAAGCTGTCTTCCGGAAGATTCTGGGTCGACGATATAACCCTGGTGCAGACCGCTCATGCGATCAACTCCATCATCGCGGCCGGCCCGCTTCCGTGCCCGGTCGAAATCGCCGAATTCAAGGAAAAATAAATCCGCGGCGGCGTTACTAAAAAATATAGTTTTAAGGATTTTATGAATTACAAAATCATTGCGGCTTTTTTCGTTTTGACGCTGGCTTTTTATTCGATAGGCCTGGGCGGCGTGGCCCTGCTCGATCCGGACGAGCCGGTTTACGCCCAGACCGCCCGCGAAATGGTGGAAACGGGCTCCTGGCTCACGCCACGGCTTAACGGGCTTCTGTGGTTCGATAAGCCGCCCATGTATTTCTGGCTTTCGGCGGTTTCGTTCAAGGCTTTTTCGGTGAGCGAGTTCGCGGCCCGGTTTCCTTCGGCTTTAATGGCTTCGCTTTTGGTCGTGCTGGTTTACGCCTGGGCGCTGCGCGCTTTCGGCGACGAAAAAACGGCGGCCTATTCCGCGCTCACTCTGGCGAGCGCCCTGCTGTTCGTGTTTATCTCGCGCGCCGCGGTCACCGACATGACGTTATGCTTTTTCATGAACCTTTCCTTTTTCATGTTTTACCTGGCGCTGAGCGAGCCCGATAAAAAATATAAGTATATCAATCTTTTTTATTTTTTCTCCGGTTTTTCCGTGCTCACCAAAGGGCCGGTAGGCCTGGTGCTTCCGCTGCTTATAATAGTGCCGTTTTTGGTTTTGCGCCGCGACTGGATCTTTTTAAGGGCGCTTTACACTCCGGCGGGGTTTCTGCTGTTCGGCTTGAGCGCGCTTCCGTGGTATGCCGCAATGCTTGTGCTCCACGGCAGCCAGTTCTTTAACACTTTCATCGGCTACCATAACCTGATACGCTTTCTGGAACCCGAACACGTGCGCACTTCGTCGGTGTTTTTCTACGCCCCGGTCCTGCTGCTCGGCTTTTTTCCGCATCTGGCCCCCGCCGGCGCCCTGATTAAAGATTTTATAGTGCGCGCTTCGGGCCGTGATTTTTACGCGCGCTATATATTCGGAAAAAACGACGGGCTTGTAACCGGCCGCCAAACCCTCGCGCTTTCATTTCTGATTTTTATAGCGGCCGGAGTTTTCGGGTTCTTTTCAATCGCGAAAACCAAGCTTGTAACCTATATACTGCCGATGTTCCCCGCTTTCGCAATGTTTTGCGGTTACTATTACAGAAAGCTCGCCGAATCGGGCCGTATCAACATCGCCGGAGGCGCCCTTAGCGTCATTGTCAGCGGCGCACTCTTTTACGGGTTCCGCTTCGCCGCTCCTTCAAAACTTCCGGCCGTGGACGGCTCCGCGTTTTACGCCCTGGCTTTCGTATGCGCCCTGATCGCCGCCGTAAATCTTTACTACGGCTTTTTCGCGCGCCGCGCCGGCCTTATATACGCTAACTGCATTCTTATGGCGATTTTTCTCGTAACTCTCAACGTCCGCCTGCTGCCGGAATTCAGCGACCTATATTCATCGCGGGCCATATGCGGATTAATCAAAAAAGAATTTAAACCGGGAGAAAAGCTCGGGTATTTTTCAAAAACTCCGTCCGCGCTGTTTTATAGCGACGTCCCCATAACGCATGTCAACGAATCGGCTTCGTCGCGCATGGGCACGCATAATCAGCCGTCAACGCAGGTTGCGGACGCAAACGGCGCTTCCGAAATTTCAAAAAAAGACGGGTTCGTAAGAAAAATTTCTCCCATAACCGTCGAAGAGGCTTTTAAATATATCGATAAATTTAGAAAATTAAGAAATTTTTTATCGCATAACGAAAAAGTATATGTTATAATGCTAAATTCGGATTATCAGAAATATTCGCAGGAAATAAAATTAAATCATAAATACGGCGCAATAGCCGGTAAATACACGTATATAACTAATAAATAAATCCAGTCGCAGAAAGGAATTTTATGGAATTTAAGCGTTCGATCTCTTATGTGTTCCCGATGTTCAATGAAATAGACAATATCGAGCAGATGGTGCTGTCTACAATGGCGGTCACCGACACCATCACTTCCGACTACGAAATAATAGTGGTTGACGACGCTTCGACGGACGGTTCCGGCGAACTGATCGACAGGCTCGCGCAGAAATATCCTAAAATCAGGCCCATCCATCACCCGCGCAACAGAAAGCTCGGCGGCGCCCTTAAAACCGGATTTTATAACGCCACCAAGGAACTTATCATCTATATAGATTCCGACCTCCCAATCGATCTCAACGATATCAAGCTCGCGCTTCCCATGATTGAAGAAGCCGACGTGGTAATCGGCCACAGGCTTATAAGAACGGAATCCATCAGGCGCAAGGTGCAGTCTAAAATATATAACTGGATAATCAGACTGCTTTTCGGCCTCAAGGTAAAAGACGTCAACTTCGCCTTCAAGGTTTTCAAACGCGAAATACTCGAAAAAATAACACTTCATTCCGAAGGCTCTTTTATAGACGCCGAGCTGCTCATAGAAGCTCTGCGCAACAATTATAAAATCAAGGAAATCGGCCTCATGTATTATCCGCGCTCGGCTGGCGAATCAAAACTGTCCGGCCTTAAAGTGATAATGAAAATACTCCAGGAAATGAACGAATACAGAAAACGCCGCAAAAATTTCGACGGCCTGGTTGAAAAATTTAAAAATAAGGTCAATCGTTAAGCCGGTCTTTTAGCGACGCCAACACGTCCTCGGCATCGACATTCTCGGGGCAATGATACTTAAGCGCCCTGAGGATGTCTTTTTCGTTGGTTTCGAACGTGGCGCGGCTTGTAAATATAAGATATTCGGGATATATGGAATTGGAGCCCGCCACTTCGTTCAACGACTTGAGCTCGTAACTTTTGAGAAGATACCGTTTGGTTATGTAATTCATGAGCTTCTGGCGGTAAACGTATTCGCTGTATTTGGGGTATAAATAGTAAACGTAAATCAGCACGGCGACGCAAACCGTCACTACCGTGATGAGTATTATTATGTCGAGAGTATTCGACTTCATGGCAGTCGATATTCCCTTAAAAAACACTTGAAGTCTTTCGTCCATATCAGTTCTTACCCGCCGTTTCCTTTCTTAAGTGATTTATAGCTTCAGAAGCGGCCAGCTTGATGGCCTTGTTGTCGTGGTTTAAAAATTTAGTGAGATACTTGATAGACTCAGCGTCTCCGACTTTTTTGATTACCTTGAAAGCGTTTTTTATGACGTCGAGGTCGGCGTCGTTTAAAACCGTGTACAGCAGAGGCAGAACGCGCGGATCGCTTATTTCGCCGAGCGCGTAAGTGGCCGAAGCCCGCATCCATTTGTCGCTGGAACGCAGCATTTCCGAAAGCCCGACTATGACGTTGGGGTTGCCGAGCTTGTAAAGCGCGATGATGGCGTTCGCGCGCACGCGGTTGTTGACGTGCGAGGTGAGCGGAAGAAGTATGTTGCTTATTTCGCGCAGGTTAAGAGACGCGATGACCTCTATGGCGTTGGCTTTTACCCTCGGGTTTTCGTCGTTTATGAGCGGTATGAGATACTCGACGATTTCGGCGCCGCCTATTATCTCCATTAATTTAGTGAAATCGGCCCTGATGTGCGGATCCGGATTTTTAATGAATTTTTTCAGAAGGTTGAGTATCTTGGAGCGCTCGTCGCGCGAAAGATAAGTCAGAAGCTTGATTATCTGGTTTCTTATCCTCGGATCGGTGGACGCGATCTGCTTTTCTATTTCGTCGATGAATTTGCTGTCGTTTTTTATTAAAATGTTTCCGAGCTCTTCCTTGAGATTATCCGGCAGGACGTTGATCTGGCTCATAAGGCGGCCGCGGCCCTTTTCCACGAGAATTTTAGCGGCGATTTCGGCGATGACTTTCCTGGGGCTGCCGAAAGCTTTCAATATAATTTCGGTGGACTCGGTGGACTCGATCTTTGCGATCTGCTGCAGCGCGGCTTCTTTTAAATCGTATTCTTCGTCGTGTATAAAGACGTGGTTTAAAAACTTAAGCGCTTCGCCCGTTAAAAAATTAGCTTCCACCGCCTTCAGCGCGGTGAGCTTCACCTCGCGCTGGTATGTTTTCCAGTCCTGCATCATTAAGTCGAGAAGCTCGAAATCCTTAAGATAACTTAACGCTTCGATACATTCTATTTTCGTGGCCGCGTTCCAGGTCTTGATGGCCGCTTTGTACTTCTGGCCGAAGCCCTTGGCGTTAAGGTCGTTTTCAGTGAAGAACCTGTAAAGCTCGACCGTTTTTTTATGGCCCAGCGCGTCGAGGATTTTCGCGAAGGAAATTATGATTTCCTTTACTTTGTTGAGCGCCAGAAACTTAATGAACTTTTCCAGGCCTTCGGCGTCGAGCGTCTGGCAGAGCTCCAGAAGAATATTGCGTTCCTTCAGGAAATACTGCCGGTCGCGGAAAATTTTATTTATGAAGTTTTTAACGTCTTCGCTGTCGGAATTGAAATATTCGGCGCAAAGGATATCTATATACAGATAGCCGAAATTTTCTATTAACTTGATAACCAGCTTGGCCGCCTGCTCGGTGTTCCACTTGCACAGCTCCACCACGACCAGCCTCATGAGCTGGTAGCGTTCGCAATCGCGGTCAAGGGCAAGTTCCCTTGTTTTCAGCTTGGTTTTCATGATGTTGAAAAGCACAGTGCGCGCCTTCAGACTAACGCCTTCGGGAAATTCTATCATTATCCGGATAATGTTCATAATCCGTGTAAAATCGGGATGATATTCGAAAATCTCGAGCACTCCCTGAAAATATCCGAGATCTCCTATGGACCGCGGATCGTCGATATGACCGATAATTCTTTCAGCGAACATGTTATAATTGGAAATAATAAAGGTTTTAGCTTCTTCGCGGACTTTGATATTGTCGTCGGCCAGAAATCCGAGCATAAGGCCAAGCGCTTCGGGCGTTTCGAGTTTTTTTACGACCTGAAGGACGTTGAATCTGACCATCCAGTTGGAATCGCTTTTGTATTTTTTGAGGATATCGATAATGCCCGCGTCGCAGTATTTATGATATTGCTTGAGAACGTAAAGTATTATTTTTTCGGACGGCGATTCGAGAAGCTGCTTTAAATCTTCGTAATAGCCGGATTTTTTGACGATGCCGTCGATAAGCGATAAGACTTCCTGGTTCGTCTTGTAAATAATTTTAAGACGGTTGAACTGGTCGATATATCCGTAGCCGTATTTTAAAAGGGCGGTTTTAATATCGCTTTTGCCGCGATCGTTCGCAGCGAGGTAAATATTCATGATTTCGTTGAGAGCGTCTACCGTAGCGAAGCCGGCGAGGATTTCGACGATCCTCTTTTTTTCGCCGTCGTTATAAGGGCCGCCGTAAAGGCGCGCAAGCCGCCTGAAAAAATATTCGTCACGTAAAAGCGTATGAAACTGCTTTGAAGCAATGAAATCCGCTTTTTCGGAGGTGAACATTTCGCAGGCGAATTCGACCGTTTGCTTGTCGAATTCTTTTAATAATAATTTGGCGTCGTCAAAAAAATTACTCATGCGGTTCGATTATATCACATGCCCGAAAATATTTCAAGGTTAATAAAACATTGCGGCAATAAAAATCGAAGTATAAATACAAATTGACTTTTTATGCAATGAAGCTAAAAATAAAAACACGGTCGATAAAAAAAAACTTGACTTTACTCGGCAACATTATAGTATAATAAGTTTAAAACCGTTTCAGCATAATTATTGAATGGATTATATTAAAAGTAGCGGTTAGCTGGCGGCATATTTTTCGGTTAGCGCCGGAGGCATTGAATGAAAGAAGAAAATTACGGTTCGATAGGCCTTATATGGGCCATATCAGGCGGCCATATCGACCTTGTAAAAATGATGCTCACCAAGGATATCGACATAACCTCAGCCGATCCGGAAGGCCTTACTCCCCTGATGCACGCGGTAATAAGCGGCAACTTTCACCTGGTAAAACTCCTTCTCGAGAACGGAGCCGGCAAAGACGCCAAA
>JAKPTH010000671.1 GCA_029571125.1 bacterium | reverse complement strand
AAATGCCGCAGGGCCGTACCCGCGCACATTTTAGCGGAAAAATCCGCGTAAGGCGAATCCCAGAATATTTCGGAGCTGACGCTATCGCCCATCGTGGCCAGAAGCTCATACTGTTCGTCCACGGCGAAGCCCATCGCGATTGCCGTTTCAAAAGCGCGCTCCAGCGTGCTTGTGATGACCCTGCCAGCCCGTTTCATGCCGGCGCCGGCAGTGCGGGCCAGATCCACGCCCTTCTGGTTAAGGTGCGCTCCGGCTCCTCTGACGCTGTGCCGTCTTATTTCGATTACTTTCATTTGTTTTTCCTTTCGCTTATCACAGAGGACGCCTTTCGGCGTCCTCTTATATATTTTGTGTTTGTTATTCTTCGCCGTCGGCTGTTATTTCGTCTTCCGCTTCGGCGTTTTCCGGCGGAGCGGTTCCGTCTAATTTAGCGCTGGCCATCTGGTTTTTTGCGGCGGCGCCGGCGGGAGCGCCGGGATCGAACGCTCCGGCGTCTTCCGTTTCGACGACTATTTCGTCGCTGGATTCCGACGATTCGTCGGTTTCGGATTCGGTGTAATCTACTACGTTTTTAACTCCGTCCTGTTTGGCGAAGTAGTTGTCGATGCCTTCGTCGTCGGTGCCGTGAGTGCACATAGCTTCCGGTTCGAATCCGCGTTTGAAAGACTGCATGGCCTTGGTCGTACACGTTTCGCATGCCAGAAGGCCCGTTTCCTTGCAGACGAACTTTTTAGTTATATTGCCCGGTTCTTTGAAGTCTACGACGGGTTTATCCTTTAAGGCGGCGAGCATGAATTCGCGCCATACCGGGCCGACCGTGCGTCCGCCTGATTTGCCTGAGCCGAGAGGTTTTCTGTCGTCGTTTCCGACGTAAATCGCGGTGACGAGGTTCGGGGTAAAGCCGACAAACCATGCGTCGATGTAATTGTTAGTCGTTCCGGTTTTGCCCGCGGCCGGCCGGCCGATTTTAGCCGACGTGCCTGTTCCCTGCTCTATGACGCCGCGCATCATTTCCGTCATTACAAAAGCCGTTTCGGGCTCTAAAACTTTTTCGCCGCGGTAGCCGGGGTCGTATAAAACGTTTCCTTCGTTGTCGAGTACCTTGAGAATGGCCGTGGGAGGAACCCTTATGCCGCCGTTGGCTATTACGCCGTATGAAGAGGCCATTTCAAGAGGAGTCACGTCGCATGCGCCGAGAGCGAGTGAAAGGTTGTTGCCCATCTGCGATTTTATGCCCATTTTGTGGGTTATATCGATGACGCGCTGTATCCCGACCTTTTCAAGAAGCTTAACCGCTATGGAGTTGAGCGATTTTTCGAGGGCGGTTTTAAGAGTTACGTCGCCGAAGTAACGGTTTTCATAGTTGGTAGGCCGCCAAACCTTGCCTGTGTAGGGATTCACTTTTTCGATGGGCTCGTCCGTCATTACGCTGTTGGCGCTCATGCCCATCTGGATGGCCGCCGTGTAAATAAAAGTCTTGAAAGTCGATCCGGGCTGACGTTTTGCCTGCGTGGAGCGGTTGAATTCGCTCTGCTCATAAGAACGGCCGCCTACCATCGCTTTGATATGGCCGTTCTGCGGGTCGAGAGATATCAATGCGCCCTGAAGCGTGGGATGCGTTTCCAGCGGGTTGTCCTTATAAATTTTAGCGTTCAGAAAGGCTTCTTCGGCGGCTTTCTGTATTTCCATGTCGATGGTCGTGTAAACTTTCAAGCCGGAAGTGTATACCTTTTTGGGCCCGAATTTATTTATCAGTTCGTTACGCACATGTTCCACGAAATACGGCGCGCGCGTGATTTCTTTTTTTGCGGTTTTAAGATGCAGCGGCATGTCTTTGGCCGCGCTTGCCTGTTCTTTGGTTATAAAGCCGTGCTCGGCCATTTTGTTTAAAACAAGCACCTGCCTTTCTTTAGCGTGCTTCGGATTGACGAACGGGTCGTTTTTGGTCGGGTTTTTAGGAAGACCGGCCAGTATGGCGGCTTCCGCGAGCGAAAGATCGGCCGGCTTTTTTCCGAAATAAATATCGGAAGCCGAGGCGACGCCCCAGGCGCCATGGCCGAAGTAAATTTCATTCAGGTAAAGTTCGAATATTTCCTGTTTTGAAAATTTCTGTTCGATTTTAAACGCCAGGAGTATTTCCTTTATTTTTCGCGAAAAAGTCTGCTCCTGCGTCAAGAAAGCGTTACGAGCCAGCTGCTGAGTGATCGTGGATGCGCCCTGGCGTATTCCGCCGCTGCGCCAGTTGGAAACCGCCGCGCCTATTATACGTACGAAGTCGATTCCGTAGTGGTCGTAAAAGCGGGAGTCTTCGATGGCGAGGAAAGCCTGCTGGAGTTTCAGGCTTATTTCGTTCATCTTGACTTTCTCGGTGCGGTTTTCCACTTCGTGAAATTCAGCGATTTGCGCGTTGTTTATATCGTACACTTTCGTGTTGAGCTTCGGCTTATAAGTATGGTAGCCGACTTCGGGAAGCTGATCGGAAAAAGTTTTTACGACGCCGATTATGGCGCCGGCAACGATCACCGACAGCATTAAAAACATGAAAAAGCAAAACTTTATGAATGAAAAGACCAGCGACCTTTTTTTAGGTTTGGGCTTTACATCGGTAGTTTTCATTTATAATCCACTCTCCTTGATGAATAAAAAAAAACGCCATGCCTGATAGAGTGTTTATCGGAATTAATTTTACTTTATTAAGATGCGATTTTTAAAAAACCATATTGACGCCACGGCCGGAGCCGTGGTTGCGATTTGTTTAGTTTAAATACATATTGTTCTTTTTTTCGTGAGCGATGCTCGTATGAGGACCGTGCCCGGGCAAAACGACGATATCGTCTTTAAGGGCGAATAATTTTTCCGTGATCGATCGCCGCAGAGCGTCGAAACTGCCGCCGTGAAGATCGGCGCGGCCGACCGATTCCAGAAAAAGAGTATCGCCGGCGAAGAGGACCCTGTCGTCATAGTTGAAGCACGAACCGCCGAAAGTGTGGCCGGGCGTATGTATGGTTTTAAGTTTGACGTGTTCGGAAACCTCTATTATATCGCCGTCTTTAAGTATGAGGTCGGGAGTTTTAAGCGAAACGCTTTTGCCGATCATAACCGAATAGTTGATCATGGGGTTTTTGAGCATTTCGGTTTCGGCTTCGTGGGCGGCGAGTTTTATCGGGGTTGAAGCGTATTTTTCGAGCATGAAATTAACCGCCCCGATATGATCGTAGTGGCCATGGGTGAGTATTACATAAACAGGCATGAGGTTCAGCGCGTCTATTTTTCGGCATATTTTTTCGGCTTCTGCGCCTGGATCGATGATTGCGCATCTTTTTGTCTTTTCACAGTAAATGATATAGCAGTTCGTCTGCAGTTCGCCGACCGGCGTAAGAAGTATGTTTTTAAGCATATCGAAATACCTTTCTATATTTTAATGAACGGCGCGTTATAATCAGTGGGGCTGCGGGCTTATTAAAACCGAGGCCACGTAAGGAAGGTTTCTCAGGTATTGTTCGTAATCGAGACCGAATCCGATGACGAATTCGTTTGGGATTTCAAAGCCCACGTAGTCTATGGCCAGCTCCACTTTGCGGCAGGAAGGTTTT
>JAKPTH010000331.1 GCA_029571125.1 bacterium | reverse complement strand
GATAAAGCTTCTCGACGAGATGCTCGGCTTTCCTTCCGACGCCATGGTCGATTCCGCGGTGTTCGTCCTTTGCGGCTTTAAATCCAGAAAAGTCCTTCCGCTGCTTGAAAAGCTTAAAAACCATAAAAACCAGGCGATAGTAAAAAAAGTTGAGGCCGCTATTAAGTCAATAAACATAAGCGGTCAGGACGCCATATCCCTGGATTCTCTCGCCGAAAATCTTATTGCGCGCGATTCTTCCTCGCCCGAAAAGTCGATTTCCGACTCGCTTATAGACACTAAAAATCAGGGCGAAACAAGGATTTCCAGAATCAGGGAGCTGATAGCCGATCCGGGCTCTGCGGCTTCCATAGCGGCCCTCGACCAGATATTAAAGGAAGAAAAAGACGAATATGTCCTGGCTTACGCGGTTTCCGCCTGCTCAAAAATAAACGCCGGCAAAAACATAACCGTTTTAAAAAAATATCTCGCCCATCAAAATCCTCGCATCAGAGCCAACGCTGTAGAAGCGCTCGGCGAGATCGAAGGCATCGATCTTCTTTCCATTTTAAAACCGGTTCTGAAGGACAAAAACAACCGCGTCCGCGCGAACGCTATAATCGCTCTTAAAAAGTATCCTAATATAGACCACGTGGCGCATATCACCGAAATGATAAAAAGCGGCGACAGGCTCATGGTCATCTCTTCTGTTTACGCCATTATTCAAATTAAAAACGAAACCATTCCTCTTTTGAGCGAGCTCGTTAAGAGCCCTGACGAAGAAATCAAAGAGAGGGCCCTTTCGGCTCTCGATTTTCTGGGCAACGATTTAAACGACCTTAACGCAAAAAAGCTTCTCAACGAGCTTGGAATAGGCACTAAAAACATATCCAAATCGGCCGAGTATATTTTTTCGAAAACCGTCCTCGACCAGCTGGACGTAGCCTATGACGATACTATAAGCGAGTCAAGCCTTATCTCTTCCAAAAAGGCGCCTTTCGCTTTTACGGCCGCTTCGCTCAAATCTCTCGCGGCTCAGAACATGCACGTCATACTCAACGTCGCCGCGCTGGCCGGAATTTTAATAGCCGGTTTCGGGCTGTGGAGCTTTTTCTCTTCTCAGACGGGCCAGAAAGTTCTCGACTACGTTAATTTTTTCAAGGGCTCGGGCGAATATAAAACGGTGATATTATACACTTCGAATCTCGCAGAGATAGTAAAGCCTAAAGAGCTGGGGCGCAACAACGAAGAAAAAATCGCGGCGCTCAAAAGCTTCATTAAAAGCGAACGCGAGGCCGCCGCGGCCGAAAAGGCCGTTTTTATAACTATCGACGCCGGTAATTATCTTTTCGATTCTTCGGAAATAGGCTTGAACACGGAAGACAGCTTTAAAATTCAAAACGAGCTCGAATACAGCGCGGCCGGGTTCGGCCTCCGCGACCTCGTGTTCTGCTTTAACCTGCTCGAAATACAGCCGCCTAAATTCAAACTGCCGGTGCTGTGCACGCACGTCACCGATAATTCTAAAGACGCGGCCACGCCGGATTTTTTTAAGCAGCTTTACTTTAAAAACGAAAGAGGCATAGTTTTCTGCCTGGCGGGGTTCACCGACGCGGCCGCCGCCCAGAAAATTCCGGCCAAGTACGGTAAAAAATACTCGTTTAAGGACCCCGTTAAAATAGCCGAACAGATATTTACCCCGAAATATATAAAGCCTTCCGAATATAACATGATAATTGCCGTCTCTCATAACGGACTCGAAAATGCCCGGGAAATGGCCCAGAAAGCGCCGCTGATAAATTTCATAATATACATAGACGGCGAAACTAAAAAGGCTGCCCAGCAAGGCTATTCACAGGTCGGAGCGACTTATCTGCTGCCGTCGAAAATCGAAAAAAATAAAGCAGGCTGCGCCAAATTCGAATTTATTTATGAGCGCAAGCAGCGCATAATAAAAGATCCGCGTTTCAGCTTAAAAGAGCTTTAATTTAGAATAATATATGATGTATGTTTACTAAAAACAGTTTAACCGCCCGTTCGTTAACCGACATAGCTTATTTTATCGCCGCGCCCAACCTGATTTTATTCGCGTCGGCCTTCGCTTATATACATTTTTTCCAGGTCGCTCCCGACGTTAATTTTCTTTCGATTACGGCGGTTTTGTCGGTCGCGCTGAGCGCGGCCGGCGGCTTTATGGTATCGAGAAACGTAACCGCTCCCGTTACGCAGCTGGTAGCCATGGCAAAAAAAATACAGAAAGGCGAAAATGATTTTACTCCGTTAGAACGCGCCGACGAAGAAATCGGATATCTGCAGAAAAGCTTTATAAGTTTTTCAAAAGTGCTCAGCGAACGCGAACTTATGAAATCGACTTTTTCGAGGTATATAAGCGATTACATCGCGGATGAAATCCTTACGGAAGATCTAGCCACGCAGTTTCTTGCCGAATACCGCAACGTCACCATATTGTTTTCGGATATAAGGGGTTTTACCACGCTTTCCGAAACTCTCGAACCGAAAGACCTTTTCGATGTCCTTAACCATTATTTCGATCAGATGATAGATATAGTCATAAAAAATAACGGCGTCATAAACAAGTTTATCGGCGACGCCATAATGGTTCTGTACAACGCCCCGCGATTGTGCGAAAATGCAGATATTATGGCTATAATTACGGCTATCGAAATGAACCGCCGCCTCGCAGAGTTCAATTTAAAGCATACCCGAAAATACGGAGTGACGCTTGGAATAGGAGTCGGAATAAATTCCGGGCAGGTCGTTGCCGGAAATATCGGCTCTGAAAAACGCATGGAATATACCGTTATAGGCGACACCGTGAACGTGTCTTCGCGGCTGCAGTCGGTGGCTAAAGCCGGCGAAATTGTCATATCCGAAAATATATTCAAGAGCGCTCAGTATGTGTTCGAGCTAAGCGATATGGGCGAAATCGAGCTCAAGGGCAAGCGCCAGCCTCTCAGAGTTTATAAAGTAGCGGGCGAGCTTACATATGAAAAAATAAAGGAAAATTTAAAATCCGAAGATCCGGAAATACTTCAGCTGAGCCTTATAGCTCTCGGGCGCGTCGAGAAGCTCAGCCTCGAAAACGACCTGATGCCGCTTTTAAAAAACGGCTATGAAAAAATCCGCTTTATGGCGCTTGAGCTTATAATAGAAAAATTCAAAGCCAAGGCGGAAGAATGCATAATGTACGTCCTGCAGAACGATAAATCTGAGTTCGTGAAAGTTTTCGCAATAGATAAAATAGGCGCGCTCGGGCTTTCCCGGTTCGCCAATTTTCTGGCCCAGCAATACCTGGCGGCAAATTCGCTGCGCCTCAAGGGCGCGGTGATAAACTGCCTTTATAATCTCAAGGAACCGCGTCTCAAAGAGAGGATAATCTCTCAATGCGCGTTCGAAAATAAGCAGGTAATGGAAGAAGTCAAGAACGTTTTTGAAAAATACTCCAAATTAGATCTCTATGAAACTCTCGAAACGATGCTTTCGGAAAACGCTTCTCTCGTCGAGCAGAAGCTCGCGGTTTATCTTTTGTGCAATCTGGGACTTTCCACCAAAGCCGAGCTTTTAAATAAAATGTTCCGCGACTGCCGCGACGACGAATTAAGAAAACTGGTCGTGGCAGCTTTTCTAAAAATCGGAAGCTGCCGAAGCGTAATTTTTCTTTTGAAAAACCTCAATAAATTCGAAAAAGAAATATTGAACAACGCTTATAAAGTTATAGCCCATCTTATCGGCAAATACCACGCAGAAGAGTATAAGCACGATCTTAGCGTTCAGATCCAGCTGGATATTATCAAAAGCCTGATACTGAGTTCCGAAGGTAAAAACTTCGAAAAACTCAAGGTCGCTCTCATCAAAAATAAATAATTATCGCATTTTAAAGTATTTTTCTTGATTTAATAGAAAAATTATGATAAAATACAGTCAAATTTATTTAAAATCCTAAGTATTAATGTAAGAACCAAAGAAGGGGGATAATTTTCATGTCAGGACACAATAGGTGGGCGAAGGTCAAACACGTAAAAGCTAAACAGGACAAAATCAAAGGCAAATTATTCACTAAAGCGATAAAAGAATTGACGATAAGCGCCAAAAACGGCGGCGGCGATCCCGCTCTTAACGCTTCATTGCGCGTAGCGATACAGAAAGCCAAAGACGTCAATATGCCTCAGGACACTATAAAAAAAGCTATCCAGCGCGGAACCGGCGAACTCCCCGGAGTAAGCTACGAAGAATTAACCTATGAAGGTTACGGTCCCGGCGGATGCGCCATAATAGTAGATGTTCTTACCGACAATAAAAATAAGGCGGTAGCCGAAATCCGTTATCTGTTCGACAGAAACGGCGGAAAAATGGCTGAAGCCGGCGCGGTAAGCTATATGTTCAAAAAACGCGCGTGCTTTACCGTCAGCAAAGAAAAAGCCACGGAAGACAGCCTCATGTCTATCGTTTTAGACGCCGGCGCTGAAGATATAAAGGACGTAGGCGACGTATTTGAAATTACGGGCGAGCCTTCGGCATTCGAAGCCATCAAAACGGCTCTCGACGGCGCGAAGATCGAAACCGAAAGCGCCGAAATCACCAAAATGCCCGATACGTATGTAAACCTCAATAAAAATGACGCCGAAAAAATGATAAGGCTCGAAGAAGCCCTCGAAGAATACGACGACGTCCAGGACGTTTACTCCAACTACGATATGGACGAAGCTACTGCGGCGGCGCTTGCTTAATGCGCGTCCTTGGCATCGATCCGGGGACTCATCGCTGCGGCTACGCCGTGGCGGAAAGCGCCGGTTCGAAGCTTAAAGTTTGCTGCTACGGCGTTTTTGACACTCAGGAAAAAAATAAAAACATGTCGAACGCCGAACGGCTTTTTAAAATAAAGCAGGGGCTTTGCGGGCTTATAGAAAGCTATAAGCCCGAAGCGCTCTCGGTGGAGCGGCTCTTTATTAATAACAATATGAAAACGGCCATATCGGTCGGGGAGGCGCGCGGCGTCATACTGCTCTGCGGTTTTGAAAGCGGCCTTTCG
>JAKPTH010000323.1 GCA_029571125.1 bacterium | reverse complement strand
TCTTATAATTACCTTACCGATTTCAACGTTTACAACATTCCGCTTGACGAATATAGAACGTCGCGCAGCGATTTATGGTATTCATCTCCGAAGCGCAAATTTTTCAGGTTCGTCGTCGAAAACAAAAACAACCCTCCGCTCGCGCTGAATAAAATAAAATTCGAATTCATACGCAAAAATTTATTCTTCATAGCGCCGAAAACAGTTCAGCCTTATTACATTTGTTTCGGGAACAAGTCTCTTAAAAAGCCCGAATACGATATTTCCACGTTTATAAACCAGGGCAACTGGCACAGGCAGAACTACCGCCGCCTTGAAGCGGCCGCGCCGGTTTTAAACGTTTCTTACAAAGAAACAATTCCCAAACAGCCCATGCGGCCCGAGGTCGAAAAAGCGCTTTTGACGGTTATAGTTATAATAGTTATAGCCGCACTGGGGTACTGGCTTTTTACGCTTATGGCGGCCGTCCCTGGCTCGGATATAAACCGTGACGAGACCGGCCGCGGTTCGGGCGAAAGCGGTTCCGCGGAAAAAGAAAAAGAAGAAGAAGACGCAAAAAAATAAAAGCGGAGGTAAACGATGCTTAAAGAAATAGGGATTTTTGAAGAATACGGTTCGTTGATAAACGCGCTTCGCGGACGAGGCGCGCTGCTTATAACGGGCGTCGAAAAGCCCAATCCCATGACGATAGGCTGGGCCACGCTCGGCGTCATATGGGGTAAGCCGGTCATGACGGTACTGGTAAGGCCGTCCAGGCACTCGTTTTTTCTGATTAATTCTCACGAAGAGTTCGTAGTGGCGGTTCCGCCGGCGGATATGGCAAAGCAGCTCGCTTTTTGCGGCACCCGTTCGGGGCGCGACCATGATAAATTCGTCGAATGCTCGTTCACGAAAGAAAGCGGCGTTAAAGTAAAAGTGCCTCATATTATAGAATGCCCTATTCATTATGAATGCAGAATAATACATAAAAATAACGTCGAGGCAAACCGGCTGGATCCGGCCATCCCGATGCAGTATTATCCTAACGGCGACTTTCACACTATATATTACGGCGAAGTGCTTGGAGTTTTTAAAAGATAAAATTAATATTTGAAAAAATAAAAAACGGGGAAGCGGCAGCGCCTTTTCCCCGTTTTTATTTATCTGTTTTTATTGAATTAAGCCAGTGTGGAAATATTCAATATCGTTAAAACCGCATATTGCATTATGCGCGTTGACGCCCATTCGTTTTTGCTGTGCGGGTTGAACATTCCTGCGAAGAGATTCAGCGTCGGAAGGCCCATGAAAGTGAGCCGGGCTCCGTCGGTGCCGCCGCGTATCGCTCTGTAAAAAGGCTTGAGTCCGGCCAGCCTGACGGCTTCTTCGGTGAGTTTCAGCAATTTAGGGTGTTTTTTAATTATAACTCCCATGTTCTGGTACTGCTCGGTTATTTTAAGGTCGATTTTTATCCCGCCGTGGGCTGCTTCGACCTTTTTAACTATCTGTTTGAGTTTTTCGCATTTTTCGTCCATCTTTTTTTCGTCGAAGTCGCGGATTATCATTTTCACTTTTGAGCATTCGACGTCCGCTTCTACCCTGAGAGGGTGAAAAAATCCTGTGCGGTTTTTAGTGGTTTCGGGACGCATTGATCCAGGGATTTTATTTATAAAATCCGCAAGGGCGTAAATCGTGTTTTTCATGCGGTTATGAGCCGTGCCCGGGTGCGTGTTAACGCCGTGGAATTCGATGAACGCGGCGCGGGCGTTGAACGTTTCGCAGTTGAGCTCGCCGGCTTCCTCGCCGTCGAGAGTATATGCGAACTTCGCCGGGCATTTTTTGAGATTGAAATGCGCCGTTCCGTTGCCGACTTCTTCGTCGGGAGTGAATACGATGTAAATATCTCCGTGCTCGATGTCGCAGTTTTTCGCCGATAATATTTTTGCCGCGGTCATTATTTCGGCGACTCCCGCCTTGTCGTCTGCGCCGAGAAGCGTGGTGCCGTCGCTTGTTATAATGTCATGGCCTTTTTCTTCGAGGAGCTGCGGAGATTCCTGAGGCGAGAGCGATAATTTCGAATTTTTGGGATATTTTATGATTTTGCCGTCGTAATTTTTATGGATTACCGGCTTGACTCCGCTGCCGCTCGATTCCGGCGACGTGTCCATGTGCGCGATAAAAGCCACGGGCGATATGCCGCTCGAACTTTTATACGAGCGGTTGGAAGGTATTCTGGCGTAAATGTAGCAGTGAGTCTTGTCGTATTCGACGTCTTTGATGCCGAAACTTTTAAGCTCGTCGAATAATAGTTTGGCAAGCTCGTGCTGGCAATCGGTTGAAGGAACTTTTTCGGAGCCGTCTTCGGCCTGTGTATTTATTTTTGCGTATCTGATAAATCTTTCGGTTACGTCTTTTTTTATGTCGATACCGTTGAATAACATTAAATTTTACCTCTGTTTCTATATATTTTTATGTTCAGGGCGGAAAATCGGGTTAAAACTCGACTCCGTTCATTACATATTTTTTTACGAATTCGTATCTTTCGGTGTTCTGGTATTTCAGCGACGAAGCGTTTGTCACGTATAATTTTACCGATTCTGCCATATCTTCCATGGGGTTGGTCCTGCCGTAGTCGGTCGGCGGCGCGCTTACGGGCTGCCACTGGCCGCTGTAGGAATTGCGTGAAGACCAGAACTGGGCCGCCCAGGCCGCAGATACCGCGTAATTTCCGTTAAACTGGAAGCAGTGAGTCATTTCGTGCACCACGATTCCGGCCAGATCGTAATTGACGCCGAGGTTGGTCATATAAACCCTTGACGGATCCGCGCTGTTGACGTAACCGCCGACGCCCGCGCCAAGCGAAGTGGTTGAAATGCGCTGCAGGTATTTTGTGCAGGAGTAAAATTTGGCGGGCAGCTTGCTGAGAGTGTTATAAACCACGCGCAGGCTCGAAAGCACCCATTCGGCGGTGCCGTTTTCCATCGTGATTCCGAATTTCGCTTTGATGGCCGCGAGCAAACCGGATACGGTGTTGAGGTCTCCGGCTGCGGAAGAGGGCTCGGAAGGCTGCTGAGGGTTCTGATATATGGGATTTACGGCAGTCGAAAATTTGAAAGTTTTACCGAAGCTTCCGAGCGCGGATGTTTTAGAAACGGTCCTGACCATCCACAGGTAATCGGAATTGTCTTCGAGCATTCCGGTCTTTATTTTGAGAGTCGTTTCGTTGGCTTCGCGGATGAAACGGCCGAGAAAGGTATAGAGGCCGAACATTTTTTTAGACTTCTTAAGCATCCAGATGTCGTATTTTAAAGCGCCCTGGTCCGCGGTCCAGCTGAGGTCGGGAGTCAGGGTTTTTAAAGCGGAGCCGTTGGCCGGAGTCAGCGGATCGGCGGCGCGGGCCGGTGAAAATGCGAAGATTAAAGCCGAAAATAGCGTGAAAACCATCAGATAAAAAAGAAAACTTTTTTTGGATATCATATGCGCACCTCTTTATTAATATTATTTTATCGTCGTATAAAAATATATTACAATTATCACACTAAAAATTCATTTTGTCAAATTTTATTTCTTTATTTTATATGGCCCTTTATCATCCCTATAAATTATTAAAAAATTAATAAAAATGTTGAAAATATATATAAAATATGTTAAAATAAAATACTTGATAAAAAAATATGATGCCTGCGGAGCGCCGCGGGCCTGTCGCGTTTATAATACGCGTTTTTCTTTCAGGAGCATCGTTTTATATCTGAAAATTTTAAATTTAAGTAATTTAATAATCATATTAAATAAAAAATAGTTAAGGAGAGTTTATAATGTCACAGACAAAATCCACGAAGGTTTTAAACGTTCAGCAGTTATCGAAGGACAAAGTCCTTTTAGAAATCGAAATCGCGGCCGACAGAGTTAAAAAAGCCATTGACGGCGCTTACCGCGAGGTCGTTTCAAAGGTCAACATTCCCGGCTTCCGCCGCGGCAAAGCTCCGCGCAGCATTATAGAAATGCGTTTCGGCAAGGAATATTTCTACGAAGAAGCTCAGAAAGAGCTGCTCACGCCCGCTTACATAGAAGCTCTCAACGCCCAGAACATAAGGCCTATCGGTTCGGAGCTCAAAGACGTTTTCATAGAAGAAGGCAAGCCGCTCGTGTTCAAGATAGAAATCCAGAAAGAGCCCGTTTTCGACATTACCGGCTATACGGGAATACCCCTTACAGGCGGCCCTATAGAGGTTGAAGAAGCCGAAATCGATTCAAAGATAGAAGATCTCAGAAACCGTCACGCCAAGCTCGAAGTCGTAACCGACCGCGCCGCGGCCAACGGCGATTTCGTAATAATAGATTATCAGGGCTACATCAACGAAGAAAAATCCGACGGCATTAAAGGCAGCGACGTAATGTTCGAACTCGGCGCTAAAAAAGCCATAACGGGTTTCGAAGAAGGCATCGTCGGCATGCAGATAGGCGAAGAAAAAGACCTTTTCCTCAAATTTCCCGAAGATTATCACAGCAAAGATTACGCCGGAAAAGAAGTCCGTTTCCATATAAAATTAAAGGAAATCAAGCTGAGAACCCTTCCTGAAGCCAACGACGATCTGGCCAGGATGCTAGGCGAATTCAACACGCTGTCCGAATTGAAAGACGATATCCGTAAAAGGCTTATCGAATCAAAAACCGAACACCAGAAGGGCCACTATAGAGAGCAAATATGCAACTTCCTGCTTGAAAAAAACCCTCAGGTAGAAGCTCCCGAAGCGATGGTTGAAAAAGAGCTCGACAGAATAATCAAAAATTACGAAATTGAATTCATGTACAGAAGAATGAATTTCGAGCATTATCTGCAGGCTACCGGCCAGACTGTGGACGATTTCAGGAACCGCCACATTGAAGACGCAAAACGCAACGTCAAGATAACCAATATTTTATCGTCGATAGGCGAACACGAAAAAGTCAGCCCGACCGAAGAAGAATTGAAGGCAAGAATTGAAAAACTCGCGCTTTCTGTCGGGAAAACATACGCCGACATATTAAAACACGTCGAAGAGCACGGCGAGCTCGTTTACATGCGCGAAGAAATCGTTCACCAGAAAGTGTACGACAGCATTATCGAAAAGGCGCAGATCACTATAGATCCCAATTACAAATGCACGCATGACCACGCTCACGGCGAAGAAGACCACGATCACGAATGCGGCGACGATTCCTGCGACAATCCCGAACACCACCACGCTTCGTCGAACACATAACATACCGCTAAAGGCATCGCGGCTGGCGGGATTAAATAAAAACAAATTTAATCCGATAACATTGAATTGAAGTCTTAATCATTTTTTATTATAAAGGGGGAACCTCAAGGTGCTAGTTCCAATGGTAATCGAAACCTCGTCGAGAGGCGAGCGCGCCTATGATATTTATTCGAGGCTTTTGAAAGACAGGATCGTATTTATAGGTTCTGACATAGAAGATTACAGCGCTAATTTAATTATCGCTCAGATGCTGTTTTTAGAAGCCGAAGATCCCGACAAGGACATCAACGTTTATATTAACAGCCCCGGCGGCGTGGTCACTTCGGGCCTTGCCATTTACGACACCATGAATGTCATAAGGCCCGCCGTTTCAACGATATGCTGCGGTCAGGCCGCTTCGATGGGCGCCGTGCTGCTTGCTGCCGGCACCAAAGGCAAAAGGCTCGCTCTCACTAACGCGCGCGTGATGATCCATCAGCCGCTCGGCGGAGCCCACGGTCAGGCCACCGACATCGAAATACAGGCCAAAGAAATTCTCGGCATCAAGGAAAAACTCAACAGAATACTTGCGAATCATACTGGCCAGCCTTATGAAACTATATGCCAGGACACCGAACGCGACAACTTCATGTCCGCGGCTAAAGCTTTAGAATATGGCCTTATCGATAGAATTTTAGAACCGCGTCCGAAGAAAACCGCTGAGGAGGTATAAGCCAATATGGTATTCGGCCCGAATAAAGCATCACTTAAAGCATGTTCATTTTGTAACAAGACGCAGAATTTAGTCAGAAAATTAATCGAGGGTCCAAATGTTTATATTTGCGACGAGTGCGTGAGGCTCTGCAATAACATTATCTTAGAGCCCGAAGAAGAATCCGGCGCTTCGAGAGAGCGCGACGGCCTTATAAAGCCGCGCGAAATCCACGCCGCGCTCGATCAATATATCGTCGGGCAGAAGGAGCCGAAGAAGACGCTTTCGGTCGCGGTTTACAATCACTATAAGCGCATCAGGAACCGCGCTTATCATAACGATGAAATAGAAATTCAAAAAAGCAATATTTTACTTATCGGTCCTACCGGAACGGGAAAAACATTGCTGGCTCAGACTCTCGCTAAAATACTGGACGTGCCGTTCGCCATCGCTGACGCCACGACGCTTACCGAAGCCGGTTACGTGGGCGAAGACGTCGAAAACATTTTGCTGCGCCTCATCCAGAACGCCGATTACGATATTCAGAAGGCACAGCAGGGAATCGTTTATATCGACGAAATCGATAAGATCGCAAGAAAATCCGAAAACGTTTCAATAACTCGCGATGTTTCCGGAGAAGGCGTTCAGCAGGCGCTTTTAAAAATACTCGAAGGCACGGTCGCCAACGTTCCGCCTTACGGCGGGCGCAAGCACCCCAATCAGGATCTCATCCAGATCGACACTTCGAATATACTTTTCATCTGCGGCGGCGCTTTCGACGGTCTCGACAAGCTCATCGAGTCGCGTATGTCCACCAAAGTCATGGGTTTCGGCGCCGAAATAAAGGCGAAGACCCAGCGTGACGTCGGCAGGCTGTTAGCTTCGGTGCTTCCCGAAGACCTTCTTAAATTCGGCCTGATACCTGAATTTATAGGCCGGCTTCCCGTGCTTGCGACTTTCCATCAGCTCGACGAG
>JAKPTH010000291.1 GCA_029571125.1 bacterium | reverse complement strand
TATGAACTTCGCGGCCGCTTCGTTGGAAGGATCGACGCTCAAAATATCGCTTGCTATCTGGACGCCGGCCTCGTCTATTATATTCTGGCCGATGTTATGGTTGAGAACCGCTTTTAGCATTTCGAGGTCGGCCATTTTTTTGCCTATCAGAAAGTTGAAAACTTCTATGGCTTTGAAAGAGCGGTCTTTTGTCTTGATATATATGCGCGCGAGATATTTGTATGCGTCGATATTTTCATAATCGTACTGGAGGACCTTTTTTAAGGCCATCAGGGCGCTTGAAAAAGAGTTGATGTTGTAATAAGCCGTTCCAAGGCTCAAAAATAAAGCGACCGTTTCGGTATTGGAAAGTTTCATATCTACGAGCTTTTCGAGCTCGGCGATGGCTTTCTGATATTTTTTGCCTTCTAATAATTCCATGCCGGTTTTAAGGGTTTTTGACACGCTGATAAGGCTGTACTGCTCTTTGTTGAAGAAGCTGAGCGGGTTGAAATAATAAAATAAAACCGCGAGAACGAGCAATATTATCGAGTATGCGGCAAATTTAATATAGTCTTCCTTCGAATGCCAGTATGCGGAAAATATTTTGCGATCGATCTCTTTTTTCATATCATCGTCCGCCAGGGCCTTGGCTTTTTCGTATTCGGCTATGGCGTCTTCGTATTTTTGCCGTTCGAAAAGTTCGTCGGCGCGAAGCAGCGCCATATCGAGGCCGCTGTTAGAGTGTTTGAGGGCCGAACGGCCCGCGCCTTTTTTTATGGCGCCGTCGTCTTTGAGCTTGGCCGGAACGTTTGAAAGCACGACCATGGATGTGTCCGCTTCGGCCTGCCAGGAGTCTCCGGCCAGCGCTACGCTTTCGGTTGAAGTTTTGCCGGGGGTTGACGAAACCAGTGCGCTTTTAAGGGCCGGGTCTTTCTTTAAAAGGGCGGCTATGAGCTCTGCCGCCTGCGGAGAGGGTTTTTCTGCCGTTTGATTATAAATTTCGGCGGCAAGATATGCTTCTTTGGTTTTGTTTTTGTCGGCGAGCGAAACCGCGTATTCGAAAAGGAGCTTAATATCGAGATGAGCTGGAAATATAAGCCCCGCGTAAGATTTTAATGATTTCATGTCGCCGTCTCTGGCGGCGGCTTCTAAAAGAGAATCGAAAGATTTTGCGCTGTCGCGGAAAGTGGCGTAAACTACGGCGAGTTTTCCGAAAATTTTAGCCAGCGAAGCGTTGTCCAGTGCGAGAAGGTCCTGTTTTTTTAGTATTTCAAGGCATAATTCGTGGGTTTTGCGGTAGTTAGCCGAAAGCATGTATATGTTTAAAAGTTTGTTAAGCCATGTGAAATCGAAATTTTCTTTTAGCGAGAGGATCTTGATGTTGTATGACGCGGCGTTTCGGTAGTCGGATCTGGCGAGTTCCGCTTCGGTCTGTTTGGCCAGGGCTTCGATAAGCATTCCGTTGAGCTCGGCGGAAAGGTTTTTGTTTATGTACATCGCCGATTCCAGGCGGTTGATGGTGCTGATATAGTCTTTTTGTTTGAAAAAAATACGCGCCTCTTTGACGAGTTCGTCCGGATCGCAGATGGAAATGGGATAGGCTGCAGCCGGAGCGGGCTCATTTTGAGCGTAAGCGGCCTGCTGCGTAAAGGGCGCAAAAAAAAGAAACGCTAAAATAGTTGCCAGCAGAGGAATATAATAGTTGACATTTTCTCGAATGGATTTGTAAATCATTTTAATCATTATAACGGATACTATATAAAATTTGAATATTTTTTAAACAAACAAATGAACGAAAAAAATACAGCGTGTTCAATAATGAAACTGGTATTATGTTGAAAGCGCGAAGTAAAAAACAAATTTATTCAGGCGTCACAAATATACTTTTTAACATTTTGCTGCCGGCGGTTGATTGGCGGTTATTTTTAGTGTAAATACAGGCAGTTTGTAAGCTTTAGTTATTCTATCATATAAGGAGCAAAAAGTCAAAAAAAATTTGATTCCTTTTTATTTTGAGCAGTCAGTGCAGTTATGGCGCCAGACAATTTTTTTCGGGGACTCGTTCAAAAATC
>JAKPTH010000288.1 GCA_029571125.1 bacterium | reverse complement strand
CCTTATCAGCACGCGCCCGCGGTTTAAAAAACGCTCTTCGGCGCGCTTTATTTCAGATACTATGTCCGCGTCGCTTTTATAAAGATTCTTGTCTTTGGATACGGGGACGTTGATAAGAATCTGCGGATATTTTTGAACGCATTTCGCCAGTTCGGAAAGTTTTTTGCCGCTTCTTTTCATTACGTTCAAGACGCTTACGGCGGTTATTAGTCCGTCGCCGGTATGGTTTTTATCCAGCATGAGTATGTGCCCGGACTGTTCGCCGCCTATTATCCCTCCGCGGCGAAGCATTTCGCTTAATACGTTGCGGTCGCCGACCGTCGTGGTGATAATATCGATATCGTTTTTCTTCATGGAGTTTATAAAGCCGAGATTGCTCATCACTGTGGTTACCACGAGATTGTTTTTAAGAGCCCCGCGCTCTTTCATATCTATGGCGAGCATGGCGATAACCTGGTCGCCGTCCACTACGGCCCCGTGCTCGTCGACGAAGAGCGCACGGTCCGCGTCGCCGTCGAAAGCGATTCCGAGGTTGGCGCCGCTTTCTTTTACGATTTTAACCAGATGGTCCATGTGCGTTGAGCCGCAGTTGAAGTTGATGTTTTTACCGTCCGGAGTGCAGTTGATCAGCTCGAGGCTGAACCTGCTGTCGAATATCTTTCTTATTAAGTGCGAAGCCGCTCCGTTGGCTCCGTCTATGGCTATCTTGAGCTTTTTTTTAGCCGCGCCCGGCCCTTTTTCTATAAGCGAAGCCACATATTCGGCGTATTCGGTGACCGGGTCCACTAGAAAAGAGCCCGGCCTTCTTATGCGTCCGATGGCCTCGCCGGTCGGCCTGTCGCCCGTTTCGTCGAAAAGCTCTTTTTCGATTTCGGCTTCGATTTCGTCGCTGAGCTTATAACCGTCCGGGCCGAATATTTTGATGCCGTTGTCCTGATAAGGATTGTGCGAGGCGGATATCATAATGGCGAATGCCGCGCCCAGCTTTTTGACGGCATAAGATATGCCGGAGGTCGGCACTATGTCAAGGTTTACGACGTCGAGACCCGCGGACATCGCGGCAGCGCCTGCGGCATATATTAGCATCGACGACGAACGGCGAGTGTCCGAGCCTATTAATATAAACCCGTCGTCTTTTGAGGTTTTGTAATGTCGCCTGAGGGTTTTAACCGCGGCGAAGGTTATGCGCATAGCGAATTCCGGCGTCAATGGATGCACGTTGGCAAGACCGCGGATTCCGTCAGTGCCGAAAAAATTCATAGTAGATAATCTCCTTTAAGCTTCGATATATTTAATTTATTGGTTTCGATAATTTACCCAACCGCCAGCGCTAAAGCCGTTTATTTAAACAGCATTGTACCGCCGATGCCGACCGACAAGCGTTTCTGCTCGCTGTCGCTTAAAAGGAACAGGTTCATGGATGAATCGTTTTTGAATTCGAGCCTGAACCCGGCGTTTATAATGTTCCAGCGGTGCTTGTCGTTCTGCACGAATTCCATAATGTAGCTAAGTTTGCGATGGTCTATGAAAAGCGGTTTGTAATAAGCGAAATTAAAATGCGCGTTGCCGCCGAGCCTTGAAATATAAGTAGGTATAAAATAAAATTTTCCTCTCAGCTGCGAGACTATTTCGATGGGAATCGCGACTTCGTCGGAACCGTCGTTATAATGAGTGTAAACGAGAGAGTACGGAAATACCTGGTTCATGTCTTTATACTTATATATCCCGGCATATTTAAGCGAAACGCCAGTTCTGTCGGCATAAAACGCCGGAACCACTCGCGGCAGCGCGGGAGCGGCCGCTGGAATAACCATGGGCTGGATGTTTTTTGAAAAATGCTGGAACGCGAATACCGACATTTCGATATTTTCGCTAAGGCCGTACCCCAGCGCCGTCGAATAATTAGATTCCACGTAAGGAGTTGCGGGGCTTGAAAGACGCTTGGAGCGCTGAACTCCGTAGCTCAGGCGGTAAGCGCCGTAAGGCATAACGCTGCAATCCGGCAGATTATAAAAACCGCTCACGCCGTTGAAATTATCCTTCGGCGAAAATGCCGGAGCGGGAGTGAGCCTTATAGAATTGCCGGTTTTTTCGTCATACGCATAGCCGTCCGCGGCGCTTTCTTCGTCTTCATTTCCGGCGTATTTATTGATGTTTCGTTCGTATTCGTCTTCGTTTTTTCTGGCGTAATCGCGTTCGGACTCTATCGAAGTGTCGTAACGCTCGTATGATTTTTTCAGATTCAGCCTGACCGTGTCGGAGATGTAACCTTCTTTTGAAACTTTAACCGTATAAGCGGCGGCGGGGATATCGTAAATGGCGTATTTACCGTTTTCGCCGGTTCTCGCTTCGAAAGAATCGCCTTTAGCGCCTGATTTAATGGTAACTATGGCGCCGGCGAGCGGTTCGAGCGTTCGCAGGTCGTAAACCGTGCCGCCGAAAGTGCCGCATTTAAGCTGCGATTCCTGCGCCGAAAGCCGGTTGAAAGAAATCCCGGCCGCGCCGCCGTCGAAATTAATATTAAGCGTAATTACCGATAAAAACAGGAGCGTAAAAAAGAGGTTTGAAAGCGCGGCGAAACGGCGGGAGCCGGATAGCCGGAGTCCGCCGTCAGTTGAATTTTGATATATAGGCGTGAAGTTCTTCAAATTTATCAAATACATCTTTATATCCTATATCCACTTTACAGATGATGTTGTACACTTCAAGAGATTCCTTGAATTTGCCTTTTTCTTCAAAGGCGCGCGCCAGGTTATACGTGAGCTCTTTCACGTCTTCCGGCATCATTTCCTGATCGTAGCGCACCAGCTTATACTGCTCGTAAGCCAGGTCGAGCAAGCCCTTTCTGAGATAACAGGTCACCAAAAATTTGTAACTTTCATTTCTGAGGTGCGGCGCGCCTTTGATAACGACTTTAAACTCCGATATGGCGTTGGTGTAATCTTTGTCTTCTATATATCTCAGGCCGCGCTCGAAGCAGCGGGCATAATCGGTGGTTACTATCTGCGGCTGCTGCGCCTGGGTCATTTCGGCCGCGCCCGTCTTGAACGCGCCCTGCGCGTCGGCGCTCTGGCTCTGGACGGAACTTCCGGCCGAAGCCGCGGCGCCCTGGGCGGCCTGCGAAGGCGAACCGCCTATGACCATGTTTTGCCGCTTCAATTCGTTGACCCGCCGCTCTAAATCCTGGGAATTGGGGTATAAGAGCGTGAGCTTTTCGTATTCCAGGCATACTTCGCCGTAACGGCCGAGCGCCATGTACGAATCGATGAAAATCCTGTGCATCTGGGTGTTTTCTACGTTTTCCTTGAATACGAGCTTGCATTCGTTTATGGCTTTTTCGTAATTTTTATTATCGTAATACGCCTTGGCCAGCACTTCTCGGACGCGCGTATTTTCTTCCTGCGAAAGCGCGTTTTCATAAATTTGCACCGCGGCGTCGCTCGTATCTTTGCGCTGCCTGAGCAAATTGGCCATAAATATCGCCAGCTCGCGATTTTGCCGCTCTTTTACCGCGTATAATTTTAAATTGTCAATCAATTCGTCGGTAAGGCTTTCTCTCTTTACAAATTTATCGGTATTTTTTGAAAGTTTTATATAATATTCTGAAATTAATTTTAAAACTTCAGCGTTTCCGGGGTCGCTCTTCAATAATTTTTTATACTGGAAAATCGCTTCGTCGTTGATCGATTTTTTCTTTAAAAAGCAGCGCGCCATGATATCGTGCGCCGCCGACAAAGACGAATCGAAATTAAGCGCTTTTCTGGCGTTTTTAATTCCGTCGTCGAACTTTTCCATGTTATAGCATGCCGTCGCGAGCAGAAGGTTGATCTTGACGTTTTCCTGAACGCTGAATTTATAGTCGGGAACGACCGAAGTATATTTGAGCAGGCCGTTCCAGTCCGAACCGGCCCTGAATTCTTCGCATCTTTGTAAAAATCTCGTCTTTCTTGCGGCGGGCGAATTAAAAACGTATAATACTCCGATCATAGCCGCGCCGACGAGGAAACCGAGTATGTAGAGATATATCCTTTTGCGTTTCCACGAAAGCGTCGATAAGATTTCTCGCGCGAGCTTGATCTGCTCCGCCGTTATGCCGTCCGCTTTGAGCGCTTCGGTAAGCGACTCTTCGCCTTTGTCGTATTCGCCGTTGTAGAGGTAAATCTGGGCAAGGTTATAGTTTATAAAAAAAAGATTCGGGTTCTGTACTTTCAGATCTTCGTAAATGGTTTGCGCTTTGGCGTATTCGGCGGTGCGCATGTAGGCGTCTGAAAGCGTCCTTAAAACGTCCATGTAATTGGAATCGTCTTTGAACATGGGATTGTCTTTGGCTTTTTCGAGCAGAGGTATGGCTTCGCTCCAGCGGTCTTTTTTGCACTTTTTGTCGGCCGATTCGAAAAGGTCCCTTATATTTTTTTTGTTCTTGAGCGCCTCTTTTATTTTATTTATGTAATCGCCGGCTTCGGCGTTTTTAGGATTGAGCCTGTAAACTTTTTCAAAACTCGAAAGCGCCTGTTCGTATTTTTTCTTTTGATAAGCGTCCACGCCGGCTTTAAATATGTTTTCTTCGTCTTTTTTAGATCCGGTGAATACGCCGGAATCCGTTCCGCTT
>JAKPTH010000666.1 GCA_029571125.1 bacterium | reverse complement strand
ATTCTTCTTTATTGCCGAGCGTTTTATGCATCACGTAATAGTTGAGATATATCATAAAATAAGATGGATTTAAAAGTTTGGCTTTTTGAAGATAATTTTCGGCTTTATCGAAGTCGGAAAGTTCTATATATGCCCGCGCCAGGTTGGTATAAGCCGATACCTTGGCCGGCTCGAACTCGATGGCCTTATGCCAGAAATTGATGGCCGAATCTATATCGCCTTCGGCGGCGGCCATTACGCCAAGATTGTCGTACGCCGAAGAAACGTTGAACGAACATTCGATCATTTTATTGAAAGCGAATCTGGCGTCCTGCGTTTTTTGCATGCTGAGGGCGAGCTTGCCAAAATTGAAAGCCACGTCGCCTATGCCTGGATTGATATCAAGGCACTCCCTGAGAGTTATAAAGGCTTTTTCGTAATCGCCGAGGTTCAGAAGTATTTTAGCTTTGGTAAGATATAACTTATATGCTGATTTAGATATATTGATTCCGCGCTCGCATATCTGTAAGGCTTTATCGCTCCGGTTGAAGCGCAGAAAATCGTCGCATATAAAAGCTATGGAGTCTATTATGTGCTCGAAAGATTTATCGCTTTCAAGCGCTTCCAGAGCTTTATCCACGACCGCGTCCGCAAGAGGAGTGTAAGGGTTTCTCAGCGTGAGATCGTCTATAACTTCGAAATAATCGTATAAGGTTTCAAAAGAGCCGGTTTCGGATTTTTGAAGCGATTCGTGGTCTTCGCTTGTGAGGTAATCGCCTTCGCAGTCGGCCGCCAGAGATATTTTATACGATATATCGCCGATTTTATCGTTGATTTCGTTTAGCTTGAATCCGGCGTTATAAATTTCGGAAGATTTTTGCGAGGCTTTCAAATAAGACATTATGGATATGCCGATGCCGCCGTCCGCGAGCATATTTAGCCGTCCGTAAAAAGCTATATCGTATTGTATATTCAACTTATTAAGGTAATCGATTATAAATTTTTCATCGCACAGGTTCTCAGGAAGCGAAACCTGAACGTCGTTTCCCCCGGAGTTGTTCTTGTTCAAAAAATAAACGTAAAATATCTCGAATTTATTGAATTTTTCAAGGCGCATCGAAATGTATTTAGGCAGGACGCGCGCGAGCATATTAAGCCTGTCGCTGGTTTCTGGCGGCTTTAAAGGGAAAAAAACCGCTTTAGGCGAGTTGAGCTGGATATTCTGGCTTTTACCCTCGAGATCGTCCATATTGAAATCTTTAAACACGTTTCACCCGCCCGATCGTAAGATTAACCGGCGGAAAATGCCGGTTATGAATTATAAAAAAATCTTAAATACACGTATAAAACGAACCACGCGAAGCACATAAAATACACCGCGGCTGTCTTTTTAAATAATTTCGAGTAATGCTCCCATACGTTTTTTTCTTCTATATGAGTATTTTTAAGGACTTTGGGTATTTCGCGAAGCATGGTGGGGGAACGGGCGAAAGCCATCGAGAATATAAATGAGGAGTAAAGCGGCATCGCCTGAAATCCCATTCCGGCAAGGATTGAAATTACCGGCAGGAAAAGAAAAGTCATCGAAAGCCTTCCGAAAGCCAGAGAAAGCACGGCGCCGGAAACGAGAATGAAAACGCATACGTAAAAACCGTTGTGGCCAAAAGCGTCGATAAGACGAAGCGCGACGGTTTCGTAAATGTGATATTTATAAAACGCCGCCGCCACTATCTGAAGGCCGAGTATATAAAAAAATATATTGAGCTTTATTTCCTTTAAAACTTTGTCGGGCGATAGCTCTATAGTTAAAAATAAAAGCGCCGCGCCCGTTATTATTATCACCGAATCAGACAGGCCAATGATAGAGGAAAAGCATAATATTGTAATGGTGGAAATTAAAATCAGAAGAAGCTTTGAAAAAAGATTAGGGCCTAAAATAGCCATTTCTTCGTTGAACTTGATTATGGAAAAATTGGTGTTTTCGGCGTCTATCTGGTTTTCGCCGCTCATGAAAATATGCATGTAAAAAATATAAATTATAAATACGACAAAAAGCGCGGGAGTTATAAAAGTGAGATATTCTGTGAAGCTTATTTTCGCCGCCGTCGATATCAGTATCACTTCCGCCCCGCTTATGGAAAGCAGCACCCCTCCGATAGAAGCGGAATTCAATGCGCCCATTATAGTGTTGTTGAGCTCCAGATTGAGGGAATCGAAAATGAAGGCCACGATTGGAAACATGAGCACCACGGCGATCCTGTCGCAGAAAAATGCCGAAAGCAGAAGGATAACCACGCATATATTGCGCGACAGAAGGTCGCAGTTCCACCCGCTTTTTCTTACGGCCTTGAGGACGAGAAACTGGAATATGCCGGAGTGCTTCATGAAGCTGGCTATGATGGACATTCCGGCGATCATAATTATGAAATCCAGGTTTATCAGGCTGTATTTTGAAACGTCGGCCACGGTGACGTAGCGCGAAATGAAAAAAATGACGCCCGCCGTTATCGCTATCACCGATTTGTGGAGCTTTGAAACGGCGATCATCAGGAGCATTATTATATAAACGAGCCATGAAAAAGAAACCTGTTCCAATTATCAGCTTCCTTCAAAAAGCACCGATATTATGTCGCGCTGTCTTATGACGCCCAATATTTTAGGGCCGCGCAATACCGGCAGCATATTTATTTTATTTAAAAACATTACGACGAGCGCCTTGGTGAGCGAAGCGTCGTCGGTGATATGTATCACGTTGTAATTCATGATATCTTCGACTATGAATAAACTGCCTTTCCCTCTAAGGTAAAAAATTTCGAGATAGCCGAAGTTGTCTGAGTAATCGAAGAAATCGGAAAGATTTCTGATGTAATTCGGCAGAAATGCCTGTAAAAGG
>JAKPTH010000230.1 GCA_029571125.1 bacterium | reverse complement strand
GGACTTTTTGCTTAACCGCGAATGGGTCGAGGAATTTATAGACATCATAAAGCGAAAAAAAGTGAAGATTAAATTTCACATTCAGACGGCCTGCACAACGATTATCCGAAACGAATCGCTTGTTCCGAAGCTAAAAGAGATAGGGCTTTTTGAAATAATGCTGGGCACCGAGTCGCCTTTTCAAAACGTTTTAAATAAATTAAAAAGCTTTCACCTCAACCAAAAAACCATGATCGAAGCCATGAATATCGTAAAAAAATACGATGTTTTATTGATGGCCATGATGTTCTGGGGCACCGAGTACGACAGCGCCGAAACGCTTCGCGAGGGCCTTAAGTTCTTCGATAAATACGCCGACATAACCTGCCCCAATGTGCTTACTCCGTATCCCGGCACTCCGCTTTACGAAGAGATGAAGGAAAAAGGTAAAATATACGTGGAGGACATGTCGCTGTACGATCAGTCGCACGTAATCGCTCCCGCCGGAGGCATGAGCTATGCTCAGACGCGTTTCACTTACGAAATGGGGCTTTTGAAGCATTATAATTTAAACCCGTTTTATTACCTCGGCCTTTTTTCACGAAACAAATTTTTAAGAATCAATTACTGGCATTTCACCAAGTTGATCTGGATGAACGCCTTCGAAGGCTTTATGAATCCGGTTCGCTACCATAAAAAGCTATACGACCAGCCCGGCTACGAGTCTATTATGGGCGAAGCCTGGAAGGACGGAGGCCGATGAAGTCCGAAGATTTTAAAATTTTACTTGTCGACGCTCCCGAAAACCTTTCGCTATGGTTTAACGGCACGATCCCATCTCCCGCGCTTTCAATACTGGCTTCCTGCTTGAAGAAAGATTATAATCTCAAAGTCCTGGATTTGAGCATCGAAGAGCGGCCGTGGGAAAAGCTGAAGCGGGTCCTCGAAGAATTCAGGCCTCACCTTGCCGGCGTGTCATGCACGCATACCTGCCAGATCAACGAGGTGGTCGCCGAGCTTAAGATCATTCGCAAATTCTCGCCGGATACGGTTATCGCGGGCGGAGGGATAATATTTTCGGTCTTTTACGAAAAATATATTAAAGAAGGTCTTATCGATGTAGCGGTGAGGGGCGAAGGCGAGATTACCGTCACGCAGCTGGCTAAAATACTTTCTTCTGGCGCCGCCCCTGACGCTTCGACGCGCCGGCCGCCTTCGGAAAAAAACGTTATTACGGGCCGTACCGCTGAAGAGCTTAAAACGGTAAACGGAATTTCGTTTATGAACGGAAACGCCGTTTTCAGCACGCCGGAGCGGGCTTTGATTCAAAACCTCGACGAATCGCCGTACCCCGCGTATGAACTGTATCCGATGCAGCGCTATACTTCGCCGACTTTCGGCGGCAGCAGGGCTTTCGGAGTTATTTTCAGCCGCGGCTGCTCGAACCGCTGCAAGTTCTGCTCCGAAGCTTACGAATGGAACTACACCATGAGAAAGCCTTCGGCGGGATATGCCGCGGGCCTTATAGAGCTGCTTTATAACAAATACGGCCGCGACATCTTCGTTATCGGCGACACCGATTTTTTATATAACAGGCAATGGGCGCTGGAATTCGCCGAACTTATATTCGAAAAGAAGATGAAGATCAAATTTCACATACAGTCCTGCTGCGGCAGCGTTATAAAAAACCAGGACATTTTGCCTGTTTTAAAACGCGCCGGGCTCTTTGAAATAATGATCGGCGCGGAATCTCCGTTTGCGGACGTTTTGAAAAACTTAAAAAAGCCATACTCCAATCCCGAGATTATCGACCGGACTATGAAAATAATCAAAGCGAACGGGCTTTTGCTTATGACGATGCTCGTGTGGGGAACGGAGTACGACAGCCGCAAGACGCTTAATGAAGGGCTTAAATATTTCGGCAGGTATTCGGATTTCGTCTGTCCGAGCCCGCTTACGCCTTACCCGGGCACGCCTCTTTTCGATGAAATGAAAGAAAAAGGAAAGATTTTTATAACCGATTACGCGCTTTACGATCAGGCGCACGTCATAATGCCGGCCGGCGATATGGATTACGAAACTACCCGCCGGGTTTATGAATTCGAGCTTTTTAAATTTTTTAATATGAATATCGATTTTTATCTTAAAATGTTTTCGCGTAACAGATTTTTACGCCTTAACCAGCGCGCTTACGCAAAATTGGTATGGATACACGCTTTCGAAAGTTTTGCGTCGCGTTTCGGCTATCGAAAAAAATTATTCAAGCACGACGAATACGGTAAAGTCATCAATCAAAGGAGCTGAGCTATGAAAGTATTATTTTTAGATCCGATCCATAAAGTATGGGAGTTTTTCAGGGGGCTTACGGCTAATCCGGCGCTTATATACCTGGCCGCCGTGGCGCGCCGCGACTTTAACGTTAAAGTTTACGACGCTTACGCGGAATCCGGCAGGCCGTGGAATAAAACGGCCGAATATCTCGAAAGAGAGCGTCCGGACGTTATATGCATTCCGGGCTCGCTTCCGAGCTTCTGGTACGACGTTTTAAACTGCGCCAAACTTATACGCGAAATCCTGCCCGAAGCCAAAATAATAACCGGCGGTTATATTTCAAATCAGCTATGGCGCGAGGGACTCGACGGCGGATTGATAGATTACATAGTCATCGGCGAGGGAGAAGTCACCATGATGGAACTTCTCAAAGCAATAAATACCGGCGTTACGGATTTTTCGTCGATAAACGGCCTGGCTTATCTCAAAGACGGAAAGCCTTTCAAAACGGCCGAACGCGAATTCATTAAAGACCTCGATACGCTTCCCATGCCGGCCTACGATTTATTCCCGATGCACCGATAT
>JAKPTH010000228.1 GCA_029571125.1 bacterium | reverse complement strand
GCGATCATAAATTCTTCGTTGGTGGGAATAACCATGACTTTAACTTTAGAATCCTTGGTGGAAAGCATCGTCACTTCGAACTTTCTGCCTTCGTTGACTTTTTTGTCGATCTTGATTCCAAGCCAGTCGAGATCGCTCATTGTATGCTCGCGCACTATGTCGTCGAGTTCGCCTATGCCGCCGGTGAAGACTATTACGTCCACGCCGTTCATGGCCGCGATATAAGCGCCTATATATTTTTTAAGCCTGTAGCAGTAAATATCCAGGCCGGCTTTCGCGTCCTGATTTCCTTTGGCTATGGCGTCGTGGATGTCGCGCATATCGTTGGATATGCCGGTAACGCCGAGCATGCCGCTTTTTTTATTGAGCAAAACGTTCGTGACGTCGGCCGCGCTCATCTTTTCTTCTTCGGCGATGAACTGTATGAGCGCCGGATCGATATCTCCGGAGCGTGTTCCCATCATAAGGCCTTCGAGCGGGGTCATGCCCATGGAAGTGTCTATGGATTTTCCTTCTTTGATGGCGGCGATCGAAGAGCCGTTGCCGAGATGGCAGGTGATTATCTTCATTTTTTTATAATCCATCTTCAGCAATTCGGCGGCCTGTTCGGATACGAACTGATGCGAAGTGCCGTGGAAGCCGTATCTGCGTATGCCGTGTTTTTTATATAACGACATCGGTATCGAATACAGGAAAGCGTGCTTCGGCATGGTCTGGTGGAACGCAGTATCGTATATGCCGCACTGCGGTATGCCGGGCAATATTTCCATTGCGCTTTCGATGCCTATGAGGTTGGCCGGGTTATGAAGCGGAGCGAGCTTGCAGCACTTGCGAGTCTGCTCTATAACGGCTTCGGTTATAACTACCGGATGGGTGAATATTTCCGCGCCGTGGACCATGCGGTGGCCGATGGCGTGGATTTCTTTCTTGCTCTTTATAATACCGTGATTGGCGTGCAGAAGGTTATCTATAATTTTCTGGATGGCGACTTTATGGTCTTTCATCGGAAGCGTTTCTTTAATTTTTTCCTGGCCGAATATTTGATAATTGGAAATGGCGTCTTCGGAACCGATTCTCTCGCAAAGGCCTTTCGCTTTATAGTGGCCTGTTTCCGAATCGATAAGCTGGAATTTAACCGAAGATGAACCGCAGTTTAAAACTAAGATATTCATTTCTCATACCTCTCCTGATAATTATTTTTTAGGTTTAATATACAAAATACGCCTATATTTTAGTTTAATAATCTTAATTTGTCAATAAAAATTCTAAAATCTACTGATTTTCCAGCAGCTGTTCTGGAGCCACGTCTCTTGCGATACGCGCGGGCGCGCCCAGCGCGACCTTCCTGGCCGCGACGTCCCTTGTGACAACCGAACCCGCCGCAACCAGCGCGTCTTCGTGAACGGTGACGCCCGGAAGAATAGTGGCGTTGGCGCCGATCCTGGCGCCTTTTTTCAAAGTGACGCCCTTCATTTTATTGAAACGCTCTTTCGTGCGGCCCAGAAAATTATCGTTGGACGTGCACACGTTAGGCGCGACGAAGCAGTTGTCTTCGATTTTCGAATAAGCGGTAATATAAGCGTTGGTTTCGAGCTTCACTCTGGAACCGATTTCGCAGAAGTTCTCTATCGCCACGCCGCGGCCGACGATAGTAAAAGCTCCCACCGAAACGTTTTCCCTCACGCTGGCAAGATCGGCCACCAGGACTTTTTCGCCGATGGCGGCGCCGGCGTAAATTATTACGCACGCGCCGATTATGGCGTTATCGCCGATTTTAGTTCCGTCGGGCTTCTTTTCGTCTTTGAATATCGAGTTGGCGGCGCGCATGGGCAGCTTGCCGATCACGCTGTTGTCGTCGATCCTGACGTTAGCTCCTATGGAAGAACCTTCGTGTATGACCACGTTCGAACCGATAAGGCAGCCGTCACCGATAGAAACCGAACCGCCGATGATCACGTTATGGCCGAATGTCACTCCGGCGCCGACCCTGGCGCTTTTATCGATAACCAGCGAACTCATTTAAATTCCTCCCCTAATTTTTCTTATTTAATAATTAGATAATAATTCCGGTTATTTCTCATAGCGTACGGGTAAAATATTATAATAAAGTTAAGAGTTCAAAATGGAGAGTTGAAAACTAAATGTTTTTTTGAAATTCCGATTAAGTTTTTTTATTATTTTATCATAGAGCTCGCATGGCGAGTCACAGCCTTCACTATCCACTATTCACTCAACATTATTCACTTATATATTTACCCGGCGTTCGCCGATACGGCATCGCAAACCTCGTTTATCTCGGACGCGCTCATTTCTGGATAGATAGGCAGCGACAGTATCTTCGAACAGACTTCTTCACAGACCGGCAGGTCGCCTTTTTTATAGTTTAAGTATTTAAAGCATTCCTGCAGATGCATCGCTTCCGGATAATAAACGCCGGCGCCGATCTTAGCTTCGTTCAACTTTTTCAGGACGAAGTCGCGGTTATTAACCATTATCGCGTATTGATGGTATATATGAGCGGCGTAAGGCGCGTTATAAGGAACGGTAATTTTATCTTCATTTTTAAAGGCTTCATCGTATGCCGCCGCGATTTCTTTACGGCGTTCGTTCCAGCCGTCAAGGTATTTCAGCTTAACGCGAAGCACCGCCGCCTGTATCTCGTCGAGGCGCGAATTTATGCCTATGAACTTATGAAAGTATTTCGGTTTCGCGCCATGAACCCTCAATATCTTTATTTTTTCGGATATTTCATCGTTCGCCGCTATAACCGCGCCGCCGTCGCCGTAACAGCCGAGATTTTTAGTAGGGAAGAAAGACAGGCAGCCGATATCGCCGATAGTCCCGACCGGCTTATTTTCATAACGCGCTCCTATAGCCTGCGCGCAGTCTTCTATAACCGCGGCTTTATTTTCCGCGGCCGCTTTCAGTAAGGGCGCGAGATCGGCAGCCTGGCCGTAAAGGTGAACGGCTATTACGGCTTTAGTTCTGCAAGTCATTTTCTTAACGGCGCTCGCGGGATCAATATTAAAAGTTCGGCCGTCGATATCCGCGAACACGGGCGTCGCGTTAAGGCGGGCTATGGCGCCGGCGGTAGCGAAGAAAGTAAAAGGTGTCGTTAGGACCTCGTCACCTTCTTTTATGCCGAGCGCCATAAGCGCAAGAAGAAGGGCGTCGGAGCCGGACGCGCAAGTAATGGCGTTTCTGGCGTTTAAATAAGCGGCCAGCTCTTTTTCGAAAGCTGCGACATTGGGCCCCATTATAAAATTGCAATTTTGCAAAACGTCCGCGATCCGGGCGTCGATTTCTTCTTTTATCGTCGAGTATTGCTTTTTAAGATCTAAAAACGGTACTGCCATTTAATAATCTCCATTTACGAAATATCCGGTATTGCTCATTTTTAGAATTATTATAGCAAAAATAAAGCAATATAAACAACCTTTTGAAGAAGGTTTTTATTATTTATTATATTTATCTTGCTTTAATCTCATTTTTTTGTTATTTTTTCATTTACGTCATTATATTTTTATTTTTTTTCAAACCTTTTTAAAAGTGCAAATGTAGTCAATGATAGAAAATTTTAAAGGAGGAGTCATTATGAAAAAATATTTTAAATCATTGGTCGTCTTCATGCTTTTTTTCATTATTTTCAGCGTCCGGCCTTCTTACTCGGGCACCGCGGAAGTGGAAAATCTTTTTAACGAAACAGTTGCGGCCGCCGGCGCTTACGAGCAAGCTCTAATCGAAAACCCGGTTACTGCGGCCGCATCGGCAAATACAATTTTAGTTAAGTTCAACGCCCTCGCAGCCGAAGACCAGGCCGCTTACGCTCAAAAAGTCGGCATAGCCAGCGCCGCCGAAGTTAAAGGCACGTTGCAATCAAAATTTATAGACCGCGCATATGAAGCGCAATGGAATAAAGTCACAGCCGAATGGGCTGCGCTTATACAGGCGAAAAAATTCGAAGAAGCGAAAACATACGCAACGCAGGTCGGAGAATTTTTAAAGAACAACGCCGCGCAGCTGCCCGGCATGAGCGCCGAAATGATCGCTAACTATAAAAAGCTTTCGCAGGCCGGCATCGATATCGCCGCGGCCCATAAAGACGTTTCAAATTCGGCAGCCGAAGTAGCCGGCCTTTACGCCGAAAAAAAATATAAAGAAACTATCGAAAAAGTTCAGCAGTACGCAAAAAAAGCGGCTGATGACAAAAATTTCGGCGACGCTTTGAAAAATCTCATACCCGAAGCGGCCGATCTCGAAAAATACACGGGCGATCTCATCAAGACGGTTGTAAAAGACTATGCGGTCGCTCAGGTGAACGAATACAGCAAACTCGTAAGCGAAGGCAAAATGAAAGAAGCCTCCAGACTGGCTTCCGAAACCGCAGCGTTTTTAAAAGGCAATAAGCAGGCGAAAGATATCGTCGAAAAAGAATACGGCGTCAACAGCCTTCTGGTATGCGAACGCGCCAGCCTTGACAGTTTTTTCAAAGACAACCAGGAAGTAAAAAACGCCATGGCAATGTATCCCGAATTTAAAGCGGCCGTCGAAAAATACGGCCGGCTCGGCGAAGCCAAAGATTATTTAGGCGCGGCGAAACTCGCTTCCGAATGGGCTAAAAAATGCCTGGAAGACGCCAATTTCAAGGGCGTCAACGCCGCGTGCGGCGGAGCGCTCCTGGAAATCTGCCAGAAAGGCGCGGAAGCGGCTTTACTGACCGGCATAGACGAAGCGGCTAAAGCTTTCTGCGAAGCGTTTCAGAGCGGCGACATGGTAAAGGCCAAACAGTTGGCCGACGCCGTAGCGGAAGTTTTAAAAGCCTACCCGGAATATAAAAAAATCGTTAACGACAAACTTGGCGCCGACTGGGAAAAAATAGCCAATGACGCTTCGGCGCTCACGGTAAAGGAATTAGCGGCGCGCGACGCCAAAGTGGCCGTACTCGCCGAAACCTACAAGCAGATCGCGAACCTCTACAGCGCCGAAGTCGCCGTGGGCGGAACGGTTTCGGTTCTGGCGCAGACCTTCAACCAGGCGTTGAATGCTTTCGCGCAGCAGAATTCCCAGTACATGGCCGAAATCGAAAAAAAGACCGGCATAAAACTGGACTCGCTTCTCGGCTCATCGGCCGCGGACGCTCCGGCGAATAACGCTCCCGGCGCGCAGCAGCAGGGCGAACAGCCGGCAAGCGGCCAGCAGCAGTCTTCGGGCCAGGCAGAACAGGCTCCCGCGGGCCAGAGCGGCACGCCGCCCGTTTCCAACCAGTCGGAAGGCACGAACCGGGGCAATCCCTTTACCAGCGGCAGCGGCAATTAATAATAATCACAGGCGCCCGAATAAAAACGGGAATGCATAAATAATCCTGATAACAGCGTAAAAAAGCCGGTTCGATAACGAAGTCGGACAACAATAGCCGGCTTTTTTACGCTCAACATAAAGGTTTAAACGTAAAGGCTATTTTCGCGACGGCTTGATTATGATAAAAAAATATGCGCCTAAAAATTTAAACGCCGGAATGGTCCTTCCAATGGCTCTTGTAATAATAGCCATACTTTCGATAATAGGATTTTCCGTCCATAAATATATGCAGTTCGAAAGAAATATAGTGGCCAGGCTCCAGTATACTTCAGCCGCCGAAAAAATG
>JAKPTH010000223.1 GCA_029571125.1 bacterium | reverse complement strand
TATCCGCCATAAATATTCTATCGGCAAAATAATAGTTATTTTGACAAAAAAAAAGCGATATGCTATAATAAGCGCTACCGCAATAAAGAAAGGATTTTATGGAAGCCAAAAAGGAAAGTTCCATTTATTTAAAAGCTGCTCTGGCCGGAATCGCGGGGGGCATAATAATCTGCATGGTATATCTTTTCGCCGAGCGCGACAGGGAAGCGGCGGACGGATACCGCGATTATTATAAGCCGCTGGTCGCCTCCATAGAAAATTTTAAAAAAAGCATGGCCGACATTTATACGCAGGCCGAAACCGTCGCGCTTGCGACCGAAGAAGTCTCATTTGAAGTCAGGCGCGAATTGATAGCCATTATAAATACAAATATAAGGGAATGCGATAAAAGCGTCGCGCGCCTCAATTCCGATTTCGTGCCGATAAGCGCCAGAAACGCGCAAAAAGACATGATAGCCTTTTTCGATCGTTCTCGCGCGCTTCTTGAAAGAATAGTGAAAGCGCTCGAAACCGGCGTAAAAAAAGAAGCGCTCGCGGCCGAGTTCGATATCATCGGAAACGAGCTCGAAAAGCTCAGCCTTACTCAGATAAGCGGCTATACATATTACTGATTTTTATTATAGCTTAATATATATCTATTTACTTATACAAATCAAATCTCGTCTTTACGCGCGCCATATAATTATCCACAAAACCGTTCGGCAGGCCCTTTTCGCGGTCGCAATCGCCCTGCCTGCTCAAATGGCCGTGGTTTTCGCACGCAACGTCTATAAAATTTATCTCGTTTTTATCGCGCTTATAAAAAATCTTATAATTATCGCCAGGCGATGAATTTAAAAATTTGCACGAAGGCATTTGATCCATATATCCGTATTTTATAAGTTCTTTCACCGATACTTCGCCGTTAAATTTCGGCCTTTCCATAAGGTAAAAATAGCTCGCGCCCTGAATTTTCTTCATGCCCTCCAGACAGTCTTTTTTAACTAAAAAAGGCCTGGCCTGGCCGTCGCCCGAACTCAGCTCAAAAGCGGCTATAAGCGCGGAAGTTATAATTAAAAATATTATTATGGCTTTCAGGAAATTTTTTAAAATATTCATACTAATCATCTCATGATTAGTATAGCATTATTTTTTATTTTTGAGCAATATCCTCTAAATATTCCCATCGCTGTATTTTAGAAGCGATTTCATGCTGGAGCAGGTCGTATCTTTTGGTCCAGCCGGAAAGCTTGTCGGCGTTCTTTTCTCCGGAATTAAAAAGAGCTTCGAGCTCCGATTTTTCGTTTTCCAGTTTTTCTATTTCGCCCAGGATGGATTCATATTCTTTTTTTTCGTTAAAGGATAATTTCTTTTTTTCCGAGGAGGCGGGAGGCTGTTTGGATTCTTTATTTTTTTGAATTTTAAGTTCGGCGTTCCTTTTTTCTTCTTCTTCTATCTGGCGGCTGTATTCGAGGTAATCGGAAAAATTGCCGGCGAATCCCATTATATCGCCGGAGCCGTCGAAGACGAATAAGTACTGCGCCAGGCGGTCCATAAAGTATCTGTCGTGCGAAACCGTCACGAGGCAGCCGTTGAAATCGTCGAGAAAATCTTCGAGAATCGCCAGAGTTTTAATGTCGAGATCGTTAGTGGGCTCGTCGAAGATCAAAAAGTTGGGGTTTTGCAAAAGAACGTGAAGCAGGTAAAGCCTTCTTCTTTCGCCGCCCGACAGTTTAGATATCTTCGAATACTGAAGCTCCGGCGGAAAAAGGAAACGCTCGAGCATTTCGCTCACATGTATATATTTATTATCTTCGCTTTGAATAAATTCGCCTGATTTTTTAGCGAAATCGATAACCAGGGAATCCGCGTCGAGCGCGGAGCTGTACTGGTCGAAATAGCCTATCTGCGTATTGACGCCGGTGTCTATTTCGCCGCCGTCGCCTTCTATGCGTTTGGATATCAGGTTTAAAAAAGTGGTTTTGCCCGAACCGTTAGGGCCGATTATTCCAATGCGCTCACCTTTCTTAAAAACGTAACTGAACGGATTGATTACGGCTTTGCCGCCGTAAGACTTTGAAATGCCCTTCAACTCGAGTATTTTTTTGCCGAGGCGGCGCTCCGATAAAACCGATGCGTCCATTTCTTCTTCTTTGAGGCTTACGTTCGAGCGAAGCTTCTCTATGCGTTCGACACGGGCTTTCTGCTTGGTTGAACGCGCTTTTGCACCGCGGCCGAGCCATTTGAGCTCGTTTTTCAGGACGGTTTTATTGCGCTGTTCCGTCACGAGTTCGCTGTTAATAATTTCGGCCTTTTTCTCGAGGTAATATGAGTAATTTCCGTTGTATTGAAGTATTTTAAGCTTTTCTATCTCGATAATTCGGTTGCATACCCGGTCTAAAAAATAACGGTCGTGAGTCACCATTATAAGCGCTTTATCGGTCTTGCGAAGATACTGCTCGAGCCATTCGACGGTGGCGATGTCGAGATGGTTGGTGGGTTCGTCGAGTATCAGCAGGTTAGATTCGTTGATAAGCGAGGCGGCCAGCGAGACTTTTTTAAGCATGCCGCCGGAAAGTTCGCCCATTTTTTTGCTCAAATCGAAAATGGAGAGCTTTTCCAGAATGGACTTGACCTGGCCTTCAAAATGCCATGCCCCGCATGCGTTCATTTTTTCGGTTACGGCGTCTATTTCGTTTTGCAGGGACTGATCGTAAGACCTGCCTATTAAAGAATTCAAATATTCGTATCTTTTGATAAGCTCTATCTTTGCGCCGCCGCATTTAAAGACATGCTCCAGTACCGGGCTTTGCGGATCGAAAGGCGGGGTCTGCGCGAGCATGCTTATCTTAAGCTCGTTATTGCGGGATATCTGGCCAGAATCCAGAGGCTCAGAACCAGCTATCATGTTTAGAAGCGTGGTTTTGCCCGAACCGTTAATTCCGATGAGCGCGACCTTATCGCCCGAATCTATGCCGAAAGAAACGGACTCGAGGAGCCTTTTATCGCCCTGCATTTTTGATATGCCGTCAATGGATATTAGATTCATAATTTTAATTTCGGTTGTTAAGCGCGCGGGCGAGCGTCATGGAGTCGATATGCTCGATTTCGCATCCGGTGGGTATGCCCTGCGCCAGTTTGGATATTTTCAGAGGCTTCTGGATCATCTTTTTAATCAATGCCATAGTGGCGTCGCCTTCCACCTTGGGCGGAAGAGCGAAAACGATCTCGCAGACGGGACAGTCCGCCGAGTTAATTCTGGCGATAAGCGGCTTGATGTTGAGCTTATCGATGGTAAGGTATTCGAGCGGAGATATAAGCCCGTTCAGGACGTGATAAACGCCGTTATACTGGCCGGTGGCTTCTATATGAAATACGTCGGTGGGCTTTTCGACGACGCACACCTTTGAATGGTCGCGTAAAGAATTAGAGCAGATGTCGCAGACGTCCGATTCGCATATGCCGGCGCAGCTCGAGCAGTACTTAACGCTGCGGGACATTTCGAGTATGGCGGAGCTTAAAGCGCGTGAAAAATCGGCGCCTTTTTTAAAGATAAAAATGGCGAGCCTCTGGGCGTTTTTGGGACCGACG
>JAKPTH010000222.1 GCA_029571125.1 bacterium | reverse complement strand
ACTTATGGCTGAAAAGTATAAAGAAGCCGCGGTTTTTGCGGTGGATTCAGCCCGTGTGAATCTGGTTTACAATGTAAAGAAGGCGTTTTACGATCTTCTGCTGGCGAAGGAATTCGTAAAAGTTTCCAAAGAGTCCGTCGAATTGATCGCGGCCCATGTTCAGACCGTTAAAAACCGTTTTAACGCAGGAACCGCTTCGAAGTTCGATCTTTTGCGCGTTGAAGTCCAGGAAGCCAATACTAAGCCGAATATGATCAAAGCAGTTCACGGCCTCACTATCGCCAAAAACGCTTTTAACAACATTCTGGCGCGTCCGCTGTTTTCCGATATCGAAATAGCTGGCGAGTTGAAAAAATCCATGCTTCCTCTGGTGGATCTTGAAAGCGCCCTTAATACGGCTATTGGCACGAGAGACGATATAAAAGCGGCAAAAGCCGAGCTGGAAGCGACCAGTGCCTCTATGAAGCTGGCTAAATCTGGCGACAAGCCAACGGTAGCGTTAAGCGGAACTTACGATCAGGCCAAAGGCAAATCGTATCCGGTTGAAAAATTCAACGAGACATGGAATATGAACGTCGTGGCCCAGGTGCCCCTATACGACGCGAGGGAATCTAAACATGCACTTGAAACGGCCGCTACCGCTTATGAACAGAAAAAAATTAATTTCGACCAGCTTATCGAAAACGTTAAGCTCGAAGTCAAAATAGCCCATCAGGAATTGATTCAGGCCGACGAACTTATAACCGCTTCCGAAAAGAACGTCGAACAGGCTAAAGAAGCGCTTTCGATCGCCCAGGTCTCATACGATAACGGGCTTAATACCAACCTTGAAATCATGGACGCTCAGCTCGCCCTCACGCAGGCTAAAACCAATTACTTCCAGTCGCTGCACGATTACGGCGTGGCGTTCGCGAAACTCGAAAAATCGATGGGAATAGCGAGAATCGCCGAGTAGTTTCACGGATTATTTAACGCAATCATATAAGCCATAAATAAAAGCGGCTCCTGAATATATACAGGCGCCGCTTTTATTTTTATAGACGCTCGCGTTAGATTTAACGAGCGCCGCTTTTTAATTGTTTGCGTTCATAAAGCGATGTGAAGTCGAGATACTTTTTTTTAATTTTTTTAGGAGTTTCGTTCGTTCTCATCGATCTCAGGTAGTCGAAGAAGGCGTGTCTTATTTCAGCGTTTTCCCGCTGCAGGGCCTTTGCGGCCGGAGAAGAAAAAAAGAAGCAGCCTTCCTTTTTCATCAGAGTCTCGCACGCTTTAATAAAAACAAAATACCCTTCGCCCGAGCCGCGGCCGGCTTCGAATGAACGGGCTATTCCGGCGAGCGCAGGGGAGGAATTTTCAAGCAAAAACTTAAGATAAGCCATGCGCATTCCTATATCGCCGCTTGCAGGGGCCTCTATGAAGTAATCGCGGTAATGGATGCCGCCGATATATTCCGGCAGATTGTATTTTGCCATGCTATTTTTATAACTTTCGATATATGCTTTTTTTGTCCCCGCCGGCACTATAAGCGAAATAGAAGAAAAAGCCGGATAGACAGCGTCGGTCAGCCTTAACTCGTTGTTGACGGGATTACCTCTGTGGGCGCGTCCGCAGAATTTGAAGTTGAAAATAAGCTCCGTGGTGTCGTTTAAAAGGCCGTAACCGGTTATTTTTGTATTCATTTTATCCAGGTATTCAAGCCTTTCAGGGATTGCCATATAAACCGGTTCTTCATGGCGCGCATTAAAAAACTTTAAATCCCCGCCGAGTTTTTTTTGAAATTCGTTTATTTCATAAAATCTTTTAATGCCTGTACCGTCGCTTTCCCAGCTGTTTTTAGGATAAAACTGAGCGTTTTCCAAAAACAGGACATTTCTGTCGAAAACGAATCTGGGAGATGGAATTGCGATATTTTTAAGCGTATATGGAGAGTCGTAGTAGTTGATGCCCGGGCCGTACGAAAGATAAATGTATGTGTTCTGGGCCGAGCCTATATCGGTTTGATCCAGTTTATCCATGCCGAGCGAAATATTGTCTTCGACGAACGATCGTTTGGCTCTTATGTCCTGAGATATGATCGGATAATCTTTTCTTAAAAACGAAACGGCCAGTTTCATGTCGAGCGTATGTTTTTGCCCGGCTTCGGCGGCGTTTCTGTTATAAGTGATTTTATGCGTAGGATAAAACAGATAGCGGTTGTTTAAGGCTTCGTCCGCAGGCGAAGTCAGCCGGTTTATATAGCCGAAATAATCGGGTCTGTCGAAGTAATAACGGTTGTACTTAACTAAATTTTTGATAAGAACGCTTCGGGCGGGAAATAAGCGTTCGACTAATTCGGCTAACACAACGGGCATCTCTTTTGAGCCGGCTTTTGTGATTGCGCGCAAATAGCCTCTGTCGCTTATAAATGCATCGTTTTCCATCCGGTTTATTTTATAAGGGACATAAAGCACTTCGCAAGTCGAATCCGCCGCAATGAATTTAAAAGCGAGCGAATCCCCTTTTTTATAAAAAACGCTTCCGTTTTTTCTATAAGTTTTGAAAATTCGCTTTTCGGAGTTGAAAATCGATGATTTTAGATGTTTTTCGATTTCTCGGCCGAGTTTGGAAAAAATTTCGTACCTGCCGTTTTCGTAAACAACATAAATGATCAATTCGTTTTTTTGCCCGCGGCAGCTTAAAAAAATTGCTCTGGGCTCGGATGGCCTGGATTTAAGAGATTCGAAAAAGCCGCCGTCGATTTTCTGGACGAAATTTTCGTCCGGATCCATTGCCAGGGCCATTACATGACCGGATAACGAAAGCGTTATAATGACGCACGCCATGAAAAGGCGCAGCATTAAATTAACATGATTGCATTTAGTTTTCATAGATTAAGGTTCCTTTTTGACGGTATAAAAACCCTCGATAAAATAACGGGGGCAGGTTATATGCCTGCCCGCCGTTATTTTATGCGTTTATTAAGGGTTATTTTATAAGTTTGAGCGCGTTTTCCAGATCGCATATAATATCGCATGCGTCTTCGATTCCTATTGAAAGTCTTATTCCGCCCGGATCGATTCCGAATTTTTCCTGTTCGTTGATCGGAATCGCCGCATGGGTCATTGAAGACGGATGCTCGATGAGGGTTTTTATCATGCCGAGGCTTACGGCGAGAGTTATTACAAGAGATTTTTCCGCAAGGTGGTCGATGATGACGGAACCGGATTTTGAAGCGGCCGCAGGTTTGCCTTTGAGGACAAAATAAAGCATCGAGCCGGGAGCGAAATTGCCGTCGCAATCGATCAGCTGCTTTCTGGCTATTTTATACTGCGGATGCGATTTTAAGCCGGGGTATGAAACGCGCGCAATTTTAGGATGATTTTCGAGAAATTCGGCAACCTGAGCCGCCGTGGCCTGCTGCTTTCTCATTCGGATATCCAGCGTAGGCAGACCGTAAACCAGAGTCGGCCACGCCGATTTAGGCGCCAGCACTCCGCCGAAATCTTTGCGGTACATAAGAAGAGCGGTGCGCAGCTCTTTGGGGCCGACGACGATTCCGCCCATATCCGTTCCGAAGCCGCCGATGCCTTTGGTGAGGCTCGCAAGACTTATATCGGCGCCGAGCGAGATCGGACGCTGGCAGAAAGGCGTTGCAAAAGTGTTGTCGACTACGATTTTGATCTTTTCTTCTTTTTTGCGTTTGGAATTGACTTTGTCTACGGCTTTGCGAAGCTCGCCCA
>JAKPTH010000216.1 GCA_029571125.1 bacterium | reverse complement strand
TAATTTTTAGAAACGACAGAAGGCCGGCCGCTAAAATCCGCGCTTGCTACGATTTTCTGCGTTACGTCACATCGGCCGACGTGCAGGCAGAATGGGCTTCCAGGCTGCGTCAGATACCGGTCAATTTAAAAGCTTACGACAGGATAAAAATAGACGACGCGCAGGAAGAAAAGATACTCAAGGTTTTTATGGAGCAGATGAAAACTGCGCAGCCGAGGCCGAAGGTTTTAAAATACGCTCAGCTTGAAACAATAATAAATCCCGAAATGGAATCGGCGCTTTCGGGCAACATTACGGTCGAGCAGGCCCTCGGCAACGCCGTAGAACGAATCAATCGCGAAGTGTTAAAGCGCTAAAACGTTTTATTGAAAAACGGAAATTTTATAAAATATGAATATACTTGGCATCGATCCCGGCAAATGCAAATTCGGAGCCGCTCTTGTAACCGACGCTGGAGCGATTTTATTCCGCTGCGTCAAAAGGTTTCAGATAAATCAAAACGCCGCCGATTCGGCTGTTTTTAATCTGATATACGTTCCCCTGTACGAAATTATGAGCGAAATTTCCGTTTCTCATTCCATCGACGCCATCGCGCTGGGCGATAAAACCGCTTCAAAAGATTATCTTAACGCCGTTTCGCTGATTATTAAAAAAAACGAAAAATTCGGCCGCATAACGCTCAACGTGGTCGATGAATCGCATACCACCGAAGCGGCCCGCGCGCTTTATCATAAGAATAACCCGCCGTTTTTTCTTATAAGATGGCTTCCGCATACTATGATACCGGTGTTTTGCGACGTCGACGATTACGCCGCAGTGGCTATAGCGCTTAAGTTCATTAAGATATCATTGAAAAAATAGTAAATAAGGAAAGAGACACGGCATGGATATTAAAAGCGTTTATAAACCCATTCTGACGAGCAATTCAAAACCTCAGAAAAATTTCCGGAGGGCTGATTACGTCTATCTCGACAGCGCCGCTTCCACGCCTCTGCTGGTGGAAGCGCGAAACGTCATGGAAGAATATTTTTTCGATAATTTCGCGAATTCCTCTTCCGCGCACGCGGCCGGAAGAAACGTTAAGGACGCCATAGAAAAGGCGCGCGCGGATATCGCCGCATGCATAAACGCCGGAAACGATGAAATTATCTTCACGTCAGGCGCCTCGGAGTCCCTTAATCTGGCGTTTCTGGGCTATCATCGTCTGGCATGCGGCCGGGCGGAGGGTAAAAAAGTCGCCGTGGGCGCTATAGAACATCATGCTTCGCTTTATCCGGCGATGGAAGTAAAAAAATACGGAGCCGTAGTTGCCGAAGTGCCTCCCGCGGCCGACGGCGCGCTCAGCCCGGAAAGGCTTAGAGACGCGGCCGAAAAGATGGGCGGGCTCGATTTCGCTTCTTTTATGCTCGTAAATAACGAAACCGGAGTGATACAGCCGGTGGCCGAACTTGTCGGCGAGGCCCGAAAATACGGCGCGTGTTTTCTGTGCGACGCCGTGGCGGCGGCCGGAAAAATTCCGATAGACGTTAAAAAGCTCGGCGTGGATATGCTCGCGCTTTCCGCACACAAATTTTACGGCCCGAAGGGATGCGGCATATTATATGTCAAGCGCGGAACGCGCCTGGAGCCGAGAACATTCGGAGGCGGGCACGAGTTCGGCCTGCGCGCGGGGACTTTAAACACGCCGGCGATAATGGCGGCGGCCGAGGCTCTGAAAAAAGCAGGCGAGGATTTCGCGGCGCGTGAAAAGCACTGCCTGCTTCTTAAAAATTATCTTTATAAGAAATTTGAAATATTCAAAGAAAACAATATAGAAATCCGCTATAATTCTCCCGGCGAAAAGACGGTCTCATCGACTGTTAACGTAAGCTTTAAGAACGAGCAGGCCGAGAGGATCGTCGAATATCTTTCGAGCAAAGGCATCATGATTTCAGCCGGTTCCGCATGCAATTCCAAAAACGGCGCCCGCGCCTCGCATGTCATCGAAGCTATGGGAGTGCCTTTTGAATTCGCCATGGGCGCGGTGCGGATATCTTTCGGCATATATAACGAGCTGTGCGACATAGATATATTGACTTCGGCCATTTTATCTTTGCTTAAAAAATAATGCCGTTACGTCGCGGCCATTATTTTTTATGTTGTAATTCAATGCTTGCGGCCGGGGGCCGCGAAAGTTTAAAACCGGTGCGGCATGCAGATAACGGCCATAAATAAAATCGAATCTTATTTCCGGCGCAATTTTTTATGCGAGCTGATCCAGCGGATGATCGCGCCTTTTCTTGCGCTGACGGCATTCGTTTCCGCCGTTTCTTTTTTTTCCCGCCTTGATTATAAAGTCTGGCTTTTTCTTTTTTTGGCGCTTTTAATAAAAATTATTTATATCTTCTTTCGCGCCGCCTCTTTAAAGATCGATCCCAAAGATTGCTACAGGGAAATCGACAGGGCCCTGGCCCTCGACGAGCGAGCCGTGACTTATTACGAAACCCGAAAAAATTCCGGCAAACCCTCCGCGGCGCGTTCGGAAGAACTTGTTTTGCTCGTGCAGGAAGATTTCTTCGATAATTACTCACGTAAATCGATTGTTTTCAGCGACGATAAAATGTTCGACGAGGCTTTCAAGCCTTTCAGAACGGTTCCGGGCCGTAATAATTATCTTCTGCTGGGCTTTATCGCGGTGCTTTCGGCTTTGCATATTTATTTCGATTATTTCGCCGTTTCCACGCAGGAGAATGCCGGCATGGCCGCCGGCGAGAAAAAAGAATCGCCAGCGCAAGCCGCAAAAGTACTCGATGCGCTTATAGCGGCGAACGACGAAAAACTCAAGGCGGCCGACGCCGTGCTGGAGCTCAAGCAGGCCAGGGAGAAGCTGAAGGAGCCGCAGACCGCCAGAGAGCTCGCTAAAAACCTCAGGGACACGGCCGAAAAACTAAAACAGATACAGCAGGGCGAAAATAAAAAGGGCGCGCAAAATGCCCTCGACAAACTGGGCGAAGCGGCCAATGAGATGGTTTCCGGAAAGAGCGCTGAGGGGCTCAGCGAGCAGGACCGCAAGATGGTCGAGGAACGGCTCAAGGAGTTCAAAAAGCTCGTGGACGATTATTTGAAAAATTCCAACGATAAGGATTTCGCTAAAATTGAAAAAGAGCTCGCGGAGCTTACGGCCCTTCTGGATGCGAAAAAAGAAGCCCTGAAAAAAGCGGCGCTTGAAAAGAAAGATAAATCGCCTGCGGGAGAGCAAAACGCCGCCGGCGGAGGCTCGAAAAAAGAAAGCACCGCCGAGGAAAAATCGGCCATGAAGCATCTTGACCGCCTTAGCGGAAAAGAGCTTCTGGAAAAGCTTAAAAATGATAAGCAGCTTCAGGAGCTTTACGCGGCGCTCAGCGCCATGAGCGACGAGGCCGACGCAAAATCCGGCGGGCAGAAAAAAGATTCGGGCCAGGCCGGTGCCGGCGATAAACAGCCGGGCGCAGACGGCGGCGGAGGCAAAGACGGCAAGCCCGGAACGGGCGGAAAAAAAGGAAAGGAAGGCGGCGGCGGAATAACGGCCGAAGCTCTGGGCATAGATATTCCAAAGCCCGGCAAAGGATCCTCTAATTTGAAGGCCGAGGCGGGCGAAGCGCCGCTCATGGCGCCGCAGAACCGCCAGAAAGCCGGAGCGGCGGAAAAAAAAGCCGGCCAGTGGAAGGCGTTTTTCGAGTCGGAGCGTTTCGACGTAGAATCTAAAAAAAGCAAGGTCGAAGGATTGCACGACGCGTCGGCGCCTTCGATGACGATCGAGGGTAAAAGCCTTCCGGAGCCGGGCGCCGCGGGAGAAAAAATAGGCGGCATAATAAAAAGCGAAGCGGCCGAAGCTGAATCTCTCGTTTCCGGCGACAGGGTAGCCGATGAATTGAAAAAGCCGGTAGCCGATTATTTCAAAAAACTCAACAACGATTTCGGCGAAAAGCCTTAAAACCATATATTGTTTATAGAATATTTAATGTTGTTCATATAACGGAGGTTATTATGTCTGAAAAAAGCGCGTTTGGAGTTCAAACGGGCGGCGCGGCCGAAGGCCTTAAGCTCGAAATAGCTTCTTTCGCGGAGAATTTCCAGAAGGTTAAAAATGAAATATCCAAAAGAATAGCCGGCTATTCGCAAGTTATCGACATGGCTCTTTTCACGCTGTTTTCCGGCGGGCACGTGCTGCTCGAAGGCGTTCCCGGCATCGGGAAAACCCAGATGGTTAAAACCATCGCGGAAGTGTTCGCTCTTAAATTCAAGCGCGTGCAGTTTACTCCCGATTTGATGCCGTCCGACGTTCTCGGAAGCCACGTGCTGGTAGAAGACGAAAAAGGCGGAAGACACCTTAAGTTCAATGAAGGTCCCGTGTTTTGCAATATACTCCTGGCCGACGAAATAAACCGCGCCACGCCTAAAACTCAGTCTGCGCTTCTGGAATGCATGGCGGAAGGCACCGTCAGCATTTCGAACACGAAGTTTACTCTGGGACAGCCGTTTTTCGTGCTGGCCACCGAAAACCCGCTGGAGATGGAGGGGACATTTGCGCTTCCGGAAGCCCAGCTGGACAGGTTTATGATGAAGATTAACCTGAGCTACCCCACGTTCGAACAGCTCGATTCCATAGTGGAGCGCTATGCAGCGGCCAGCGAACCGAAGGTGGAGTGCGTTATCGATCCGGCTACCGTCATTAAGATGCAGGGCCTCGTCAGGCAGGTTTTAATAGCGGACGACGTGAAAAATTACGCCATAAACATAATAAAAAAAACCCATCCTGATTATCAGGACGCTCCGGCGGGCGTAAAAAAATACGTCAAATTCGGCTCCTCGCCGCGCGGCCTTCTTTCGCTCATACTTACCGCAAAGGCGCGCGCTATAATTAAAGGACGCGTCAACGTGTCTTTCGAGGACCTTCGCGCCGTGGCGGAAAACGTTTTAAATCACAGAATAATATTGAATTTCGAAGGCCTTGCCGACGGGATCAGCCCTTCGTCGATAGTTGCGCAGGCGGTAAACTAATGTATTTTTTCGAAAGGCCGGGCTTTATTAAAGCCCTGGATTCGCTGAAACTGGTAATTAAAAATCAGGCCCGAGGAATACGCTTCGGCGAAAGCCGCTCAAAATTCTTTGGAAGCGGTATAGAAGTTTCGCATTTGAAGAATTATTCGACCGGCGAAGATATCAAATTTATCGACTGGAACGCTTCTTTCCGCCTGAACAGGACTTTTATAAAGGTTTTCAGCGAAACGCGCGAAAATAATATTTATATACTGGCCGATTCGTCCGAGTCGATGAATTTCGGGTCGCCCGAAACCAAACGTGAGCTCGCGCTCAAGCTCGCCTATTCTATAAGCTATCTGGCCGCTATGGGAACGAATAAAATTTACCTGGCCGACTTCGGAGAAAATATAAAAAACGCCGCGGAAATAACTAGAGCCAACATCAACATCAAGTTTCGCGAAATTATGGACCGCCGGCCGTCCGCGCCGCCTGAAAAAACCAGGCTGGACCGAAGCATTAATTCTTTTACGGCGAATTTCAAAAGGCGCGGGCTGCTGTTTATAATATCCGATTTTTTAGATTCCGGCCTGTCGATTATGGATATGATAGCCAAAACGGCCATAGCCCAGAATTTTTGCGTTATACAGACGCTGTGCGCCGAGGACGTTAAAATATCCGATACCGGAGAATATAAATACGAAGATTCCGAGACGCTCGAGACCGTTGAAATATCTCTTACTCCCGAGGCTGCGGCCGAATACGAAAAACGTATTTCGGATTTTTGCTCGCAGCTGATGTCAAAATCTTTAAAATATGGCGGTAATTACAAGAAAACCATGGCCGGCTGCGACTACATGCAGGCGCTAAAGGAAATAATTTTAAAAACCGGATTCGGCGGAAGCGGTTGATGCTATGATAGAATTTCAGATGATGACTAACGCAGTATTTTTCGGCGCAGTGCCTGCTCTTATAGCGCTTTATATGCTCAAACTGAACAGGCGCAATAAAAAAATACCGAGCGTTCATTTTATAAAAGATCTGATCTCCGATAACAAGGGCTCTTCGCTTTTTAAGAAGCTCACTTCAAATATGCTCCTGTTTCTCGAAGTTCTCTTTCTCGCGATTTTGACGCTTGCGCTGATGAATCCCGGGCGCCCCGGGCAGTCGTTTTTGAATAAAAAAATGATACTGCTCATAGACAACTCCATAACCATGTCTTCGCGTGAAGCTGACGGTTCGCTCAGGCTGGAATCCGCCATAGATATGGCCGTTGAAACTATATACCGCAATCCTAATTCCACGATTGCCGCCATAGAATTTTCAAGCATTCCAAAATTGCTCTTCGATTCCGAAACCAGCCGCGAAGAGGCCGCGCGCCAAATCAGGGCCGTGTCGCCCACGCACCTTTCGTGCGACTACAAAAGCGCTATCGCCCTCGCCGAAGGGCTTTCGTCGGAAGGAAGCTTTCCGGAACTGCATATATTTTCGGATTTCTGCACATGGAACGGCGGCCGTGCGGCTTTAAACGATAAAATCGGCGTCGTATTCCACCCGATAGGCGCTCTTGGCAGAAATATAGGAGTTTCCGCTCTGGAAATTTCCGAGGAAGCCGAGGGCGGTTCCACCAGCTACGATATATTTTTGACCGTCAAAAATTACTGCGATTACGAAGTTTCGATTCCATGCTCCGTTTTTATAGACGGCTCGCGCGCGTCTTCGTCGGTTTTAACTATCGCCGCCGGCGCGGCGGAGTCGAAGATCATTAAAAAGTACGGGGCCATGCCTGCCGCCGTGAGCGCCGAGATAATAACCAACGATATTCTTGCGGCGGACGATAAGAGGGTATGGGCTTCTTCGGGACGTAAAAGCTTCAGGGCACTGGTTATGAGCGAAAAGCCTTATTTTTATTCGGCGGCGCTCGAAGCGGCCGGCGGCGTGATCGTCGAAGCGCTCGAAGCTAATATTCCTAAAGCCATATACAGGGAGCGCGAATACGATCTGGCGGTAATCGACGACAGCGCCGAGGCTTTGCTTCTGAATAAATACAGGTGCCGTAATTTTATAGTCATAGACCCGCCGGAAGGCTTTATGGGAGTCAACTACGGCCCGGAAGAGACCGGCGGCACGGTAAGGACACCCGAGTTTCCTTTCGCTTACCTCAGACTTATGGACCTTAGCGACCTTTACGTGCATAAAATGAAGAAGGCGGTATTAAACCGGAACTTTTCAAATACGGTTTATTCTGCGTCGGCGTGCCCGCTGTTTTCGACCGTTTTTAACGAAAATCTCAAGGCGTTTACCGTATTTTTCGACCCGAGGTCGTCTAATTTTCCTCTGAAAATATCGTTTCCGATTTTTTTCAACAACGTGATAAATATCGTTAAAACGGCCATGACGACCGGCGATAATTTCGTAATAGACAGGCCGAATTTTTTCAGCGCTTCAAAATTCAAGGATTTCAAAAAGGGCTCCACCGCCGTAATTAAATACGCGTCAAAAGAAATGTGCGGAGAAAACGGCCGTTTTACAATAGCCGACCAGTATTTCAACGCGGCGGCTTCAGACGGCGCGCCGCTTTTAAAGGCCCCGCGTTTTTATATGGCCGGTTTGTACCGTGTTTTTGAAACGGGCAATGAATCTGGGGCCGCGGAGCCCGTATTTGAATTTTACGTAAACCCTCCGGCTTCAAGAAATCTTAACGTCAAGCCGCAGGCCGTCAAAGCCCGAAACGATAATAAATTAAAAGCCGGCGAAGAATTTTTCGAGAGCTCTCATGTATCTTACGCGGCTCCTTTGATACTGCTTGCGGCTGTTATAATTCTGCTCGATTGGATATACCAGAATTACCGCACTTTCTATAAAAAGGAGGCGGGGCTTTGATATTATCGGCGATTTTGTTTTACGCTTCCATGGCGCTTGCGGTATATATAACTTATCGAATATACTCCGGCTCCGCCGCGCTTAAATACAGTTCGCGTTTCAAAAAAAACGCCGTTCTCGCGCTGCGTTCTATTGCATTGATTTTGTTGCTGCTGGCCTTTTTCGATGTAAAAGCCGCCCTGGATTATTCCGGAACGAATTATATCGTCGTAATAGATAATTCCTGGTCTATGAAAGATAATATATCTAAGGCTGTAAGGACGTCTTCGCTGATGCTCGAAAAGCTGCTGACCTCGCCAGATTCCGTTGCGCAGTATCTTTCTTTCGGAGCCGGCGCAGCGGTTGAAAAAATAAACATGGACGCCAGAAAGCTTTATATGAGGGCTCCGCGCGCAATCACCAAAAACAATGCAACCAATCTTGAAAAAGCGCTCGAGTTCGCCGCCGCACTCGCGCGCGAAGATTCGGAAAACAAAATCCTGCTTTTCACCGACGGCTGCCAGACTCAGGGCGATTATAACAACGCCGCCGCAAGGCTTCGCGGCGCCGGCATAGAAGTTTATCCGTTCGGTTTCGAACAGGCCGCCAGCTGCGACGTCATACTTACGTCGCTGAAGGTGCCGGCTTCCAATCTGATCAATCAAAAGTTCGAAGGCCGCCTCACCTGCGAGCTTAAAAACCGCGACGCGATGAACGGAGCTCAGCTCAGAATCTATAGAGACAACGCCCTTATTTCGGCCAGCGGAGTAAATTTAACCAGGGGATTTAACACTTTTAAATTCAACGATTCCGTCGATAAAGTGGGATATGCTCGCTATACTGCATTTATTGAAGGCAACGGCGACGCAAACACGCATAACAACACTATGTACGCTTTTACGGAGACGTCAGGCACGCCCAGGATACTTATAGTTTCCGAAAACGAAAAAGCCCCCGGCGTTATTTCGCTTTTTGCAAGAAGCGGCTATGATATTTCGCATATAGAGCCGTTTGAACTGCCGGCGAATATGGAAGAGCTCATGCGATATAAGTTGATAGTTTTAAACGACGTGTCGTTTAACGATTTAAAGTTCAAAGCCGTAAAGTCTTTAAAAAGTTACGTCACCGATTTCGGCGGCGGCCTCATAATCGCCGGCGGCGACAAATCTTTCGGCAACGGCGGCTACATGGCTACTCCTTTAGAGGACCTCGCGCCCGTAACCATGGATATTAAAGACAAGGCCAAGGTCGTTTCATGCGCGATAATATTCGTTATCGATAAATCTGGTTCGATGTCTGAAATGTCGACCGGCTTCGAAAGCGACAATATGCTTAAAATAGATCTGGCGAAGGAGGCCGTAATTGCTTCGATACAGCTTCTTTTGCCTAAAGACCGCATCGGAGTGATGGCGTTCGACCACGATTATAAGTGGGTATCGATGCCCGTGAACGCTTCGGAAAAAGACGACGTTATCGAAAAAACCGCTCAGCTGGTAGCGGACGGCGGCACTTCCATGTACGGCGCGCTGGAGGAAGCCTTTAATGAAGTCAAAAAAGAAAAAGTCACCACGCGCCATCTTGTAGCGCTGACCGACGGAATAACGGAGCGCGGCGATTTCGATAACCTCGTCGCCAAATTCAAGCAGGCAAGAGTGACTCTATCCTGCGTCGCCCTGGGGCGCGACGCCGACGTGCCGTTTCTGAGCTCGCTTGCGCAAAAAGGCGGCGGCCGTTTTTATTTTTGCGAGGAGGCTGGATCGCTTCCTTCTGTTTTCGTCCAGGAAACTCTTAAAAGCACCCGTAATTTGATAGTTGAAGAAGTATTTACGCCGAAAGCCGTAAACCTCAATCCGCTCTTCACGTCGATCGCGCCCGAAAAAATCGCCGCGATGCCAAAACTCAAAGGCTACGTTGCCTCAACCATAAAACCTAACGCAGTGCTGTATTTAAAGTCCAGAAACGACGATCCGCTTCTGGCAACTTTGCAGTGCGGCCTGGGAAAGAGCGCCGGCTTCATGTTCGACCTGTACGGAAGGTGGAGCGGAGAGTTCGCCGCATGGAGCGAATTCGGAATGCTGCTGGAAAACACCATAAAATTTTTATTGCGGCCGGACTTTTCTTCGAATATAACCTTCAGCGCGGAGCGGGACGGCGAATTTCTGGCCATAACTGCAAAAACTCTCGATGCGCAGATGAAATATATAAACTTTCTGGATTCGGCGCTTACATATACCGACGCCGAAAACAACTTCAAAACCGCCGAAGTCATACAAACCAGGGCCGGCACTTACTTCGCTAAAGTGAAGCTTGAAAAGGAAGGCAATTACTTTTTTTCACTCAGCCAGAAAGGGTCTAACGGCGAATCGTTCCATGGGGTTTTCGGCTACAGCTACCCTTATTCGGACGAATACGTTTCGGGCGGCGATTCGCGCTCCGTTCTTGAAAATATTGCCTCGGCTACCGGCGGAAGGCCGATCGATGAAAATAATTTTTACGATATTCTTAGCGCGAAAAAAAATCAGCTTAAAACCAGAAGAATGCCGGTGCGTAATTATCTGCTGCAGATAGTTATATTTATGTTTCTTCTGGAAATTCTTTTATGGCGCGTCGATTTTTCCGCCGATATGGCCGCCGAGATAAAAAAAAGGATTTCATCCGCGGCCGCTTACCTATTTCCGCGGCCGCAAAAGGCCGGCGAGCACAGCGAAAGCGTAGGCCGTTTGCTGCATATAAAAAGCAGGCTTAAAACGGCGGACGATTCGAAGGACGCCGCCGCTCATAAAGAATTTTCCGCTCCAGCCGGCCAGGGGATATCGAACGCCGGACTCAAAGAAAATAAAGGCGCTTTAGAGGGAATGTCAAAAGCGCCCGAAAGCGCCTTTACGCCCGCCGCCGATAAAAACGATGGCGCACAGGTTAAAACTCCTGGAACGGATGGCGTTTCAGGAGATGATGAACCGGGCGGATTCACTAAAAAATTATTGAAAATAAAAAAACCTAAAAGATAAAATATTATTTTTTTTATTGTTTGCTTAATTACGATTTTTATGCTATAAATAACATTGGAAATTTTATAAAGGACGAATTTAGTCGGACAAAATAAATCCGCCTTTTTTCCTTTGGAAAGAACGGTTAACGCTATGCTTGACTTTCTCGATATACGCACGATAGCTTTTATATATTTTTTCTTAAGCACTCTTTTAAGCGTGCTTTATCTGCTGTTCTGCGCCGGGCGCCGTTCTTATCCCGGATCTTTTGCGCTCGGTATGAGCATTTTTATTATATCACAGTCGTTCATATTATTCACTCTTCAAAAAGTCATACCGGACTTTTTTTCTATATTTCTTTTCAACGTGTTCACATTTACGGGCATTGCCCTTACTCCGATCGGATTCAGGCTATTTCTGGGGTTGGCGCCGCATTACGGCTATTACTCTTTTATCGTGACGGCCGCTTCGGCTTCGATCTTTTATTTTTCCATGATCGATCCAAGCTATATTTTTAGAAATTATACAGTGGATATAGCTTATGTATTGCTTTGCGGTGAAACCTGTTATGTCCTTTGCGCCAGATATCTTAAAAATTTAAAGACCGTGTCCATAGTTACCGGAACGGTATATTTTTTTATAACCTCGTTTTTTTTCATCAGGTTTTTTTACTTTTCTTTTATCGCATTTCCGGACGTTAAATATATGGCCGACGCGCCGGCAGGTCCGGTAAAGTTTTTTGCCGTTGCTACTATGCTCGTGGCTCTCGTCGCGAGCGTGGGCGCTATATTTTGCTTTATGACAATGGTTATTACCCGGCTTGCGAATGATTCAAAGGAAAACGAAAATAAATTCAAAGCATTATTTGATTTCGCTCCCTATCCGGTGGCGCTTTCCGATGCCTCGAACGGCCGTGTAATAGACGTAAATAATAAATGTCTCGAAATTTTCGAGAGCGATAAAAAAGATGCAATCGGCAAAACATCTGTTGAATTAGGTATAATAACTCAGAAGCAGCGTGAAAAGATCGTCGAAACGGTTATTAAAGACAAATTTATTTCCGATTTTGAAGTCGAATATATTACCCGCAATGGGAATACTCTCAATCTTTTGCTCTATTCGTGCATGGTCGAAATATCCGGAAAGCCGTTTTTTATTTCCGCTTTTGTAGATAATACGCTGCGTTTCAGGTATGAAAAAGAAATACTATACAGCAAACGCCTTCTGGGCGAGATTAACGCTCAAAAAGACAGCCTGCTCGGAGTAATAGCGCACGATTTGCTCGGCCCCTTTTCGACCGTGAGGGAAATGAATAAGCTGCTGGTAAATCAATACGACGATTTCGGCCCGGCTGAGATAAAATCTTCGCTGCAGCAGTTTAGCTCGTCTCTCGATAATGCATATTCGCTTCTGGAAAATCTTTTAAACTGGTCGCGGGCGGCGGCCGATAGAATCGTTTTCAAGCCGGTGGTATTGCGCCTGTTTCCCGTAGTTGAAAACATAGCCGGCCACGAAAAAGACCGTATCATATCTAAAAAAATAAAATTTTTAAACCAGATAGAAGAAAACTTTACGGCATATTGCGATGAAAATATGCTGTACTCGATACTCAGAAATCTCATAGTCAACGCGGTCAAATATAGCCGTGAAAGCCGAGAAATCATCATCGGAGGACGCGCGGACGAAAATAATACGCTGATATGGGTCAAAGACGAAGGCATAGGCATGAGCGAAGAAGATGTCAATAAATTATTCAAGCCCGGCAAGTTTTTATCGCGCGAAGGTACTTACGGCGAAAAAAGCTTCGGGTTCGGATTGGCTATCGTTTATGATTTCGTGACCAAGCACGGCGGAAGCGTCAGAGTGGAAAGCGTAAAAGATAAAGGCTCGGCATTTTTCGTTACGCTGCCCAACCGAAAGCCTTGATTACTTATCTTTTTATTTAAAAAACTAACTGTAAAAAAACAGGCCGCCATTTTGACGGCCTGTTTTTTATATTAAATTTTTCGAATGCTCTTTTTTTGACTTATCATTTAAAAGGGTTGTCCAGATTTTCCTTTGCATAGAACTGGTCCAGCGCGTTCTGCGCGTCTTTGTCCGCGTCGAATTTAGGAAGAGGCATGTTGAAGCCCTTGAAAATTTTGTCGAGATAGTTCGTGGCGTTGGGATTGGGGATAAATTTTTTCGCGGCGGCGTCCCATTTTTCCGCTACGAGGAATTTTTTCGAAAGCAGCGCCACTATAGAATTGACTGCGTCGGGCATATTTTCGGCGGCTTTTGCGAGGGCTTCGTCTTTATTTTTAAATTGCGTCTGGACTTCTTTTTTTATGTTTTCGGCTATATCGCGCACAAGGCCTCCCGTAAGCCCTTTTACCTGGTCTTTGAGCATGCCTAGGACTTCGGTTAATATGGCCTTGCCGGCGTCGTCGAGTTTCGGGTCGTCGAAGACGGTCTGCAGGCCGGAGCTGTTGAGAACCAGTTCGAGAACTTCATCGACTTTTTCGGTCACGAATTTAGTTATGACTTCTGTTGCGAGAGTGGCGATGACTTCTTCCTTCATGGCGAGCCTGAGCTTGTCGGAAAGGCCTACCACATAGGAATTTACCATGTCGCTTATCTTGCTTTCGTCCGGAAGCGCGGTGTAGATTTTATTTCTTACTTTATCGACCAGCGCCGTATATTCGGCCTGAGTGCCGGCTATTTCTCCCGCGATCCTTTCCGTGGGATCTTTAAAAGTTATATATTTACGAAGTTCTTCGCCGGTTATGGTTCCGGCGTTTTTAAGCTTTTCGCCGTATTTGGTTAAGATGTTGTCTATGTCGGCGGCCGCCAGAGCGCGGTTTAATATTGCGTTTTTCATGGCTTCGCCG
>JAKPTH010000212.1 GCA_029571125.1 bacterium | reverse complement strand
CGATAACTCAGATGAAATTTCAGCGGCGGCGGTTCCGTCTGAAGAAGAATTAAACAAAGTAGCCATAGACGGCACCCATTATTTTGACGATTTTCAAAAATATGCCGCTAAGGCTTATAAAAAACGCACGCTCGATTCCGGCGAACTTAAATCGCGCAGCCGCATAAATATAAACGGAAAATTCCGCTACGACGTAAAAGGCGACGTAGTTAATTTTACGACGCGTAACATCGCGTCAAATCAATACGAGCAGATCGCCGCCGACTGCGTCCGCGCCGGCAAAAACTGCTATATTTACAAAGCGCGCGGCGTTGATGTGGGCGAGGCTTACCTGGACCGTCTCGTAAAAGAATTCGACGACAACATATACCCTAACAATACCGCAAATTTCGGTTATGAATGGAAGCCGGGCATCGATAACGATAATCACATAACCCTGCTTTTAATGGATATAAAAGACGGCATGGAACACACTAACGCTTATGTGGCCGGCTATTTTTTCGCCGGCGACGAATATCCCAGATCTCAGGTGCCTCATTCCAATGAGCGCGAAATGATATACCTGGACGTCGTTCAGGGCTCGTTCAACGATGAAGCCAATTTTAAAAGATTCTGCCGCACCATATCGCATGAGTTCCAGCACGCCATTCACTGGCACCACGACGCTTCCGAAATCACCTGGCTCAACGAAATGATGTCGGAATATTCCGCTTTCATAAATAATTACGGCCATCCAGGCCAGATCAACGCTTTTTTCAAGCTGCCCGATACCTCGCTTATAGCATGGAGAAACGACCGCGGCGTGCCCAACTACGGCGCCATATACATGTTCGGCTATTACCTCATAAGAACCGTGGTCGCCATTTACGCCAAAAACGACCCGGCCGCGCTTCAAAAATTCACTCAGGCCCTGGTGGCTAGCCCCGAGCACGGCGTGGCAAGCATAATGTCCACGCTCAAAAGTTTCGGCATAAATAAAAATTTCAAAGATATCTACCTCGACTGGCTTACGGCTAACGCCATAAACAGCCAGACTGTCAGCAAGCGTTTCGGATACGACAGCCGCCTTTCAAATTACCTTCCTATAAAAAGAAACGTGCACGGCTCTCTGCCGGTCGTAAACGCCGGCGGCGCATTCGATGTTTACGGCGGGCTTTATATAGTTTTTTCGGTAGATCCCGAATACTTGAAAGCCGCCAATAACGGCGGCGCGGTCGCCGTAAGCGGAATCGCGCCCGGCGGATACGCGTTGAAAATTGCCGTGCAACGCACCGACGAACTTGGCGGCAACCAGCTTATCGGCAGGCTCTTAAAAATTAAAATCGACGGCACTTATAGCGGCGACGATTTTATAATCGGCCCCGACAACAATTATACATTCACCGTACCGGCATTTCCGCTCGAATATAAAACTCTTATTTTCACTTTCGGCATGATCGGATCAGAACAGCTCGCGGTGAACAAGCCGACGTATAAATATTCCTATAGCTTCGTTCCAATAGCTTCGAGCGCGCGATATATGGTTTCCGCCTATAAACGCCTCGCCGCAGACCGGACTTTAGGCGAACCGGCGCGCGCGGCGGCTTATGAAACCCTTTCAAACGACATTCTGGCAAGCCTTTCAACTCAAAAGGGCGCGGCGGAATTCGAGGAAATGATTAAAACTTTACCGGCCGAAGAAAAGCACGATCTTATAAATATGCTCGACGACGTAAAGAAAAAGCCGGCGTTTAAAAAACTTCAGAACGAAAGCGGCAAAAATTCAGAATCCGCCGGCGCCATAGATTTTCTTCTGAAAAACGGCAAATAGATCGGCTGTAAAATAATAAGCGAAATATTCTAATTTGTTCAAAATTATAAAGGGGCGTTTTCATATGAAAAAAAATGAATATTTAAAATCAATGATAAATTTTAACCGGCATACCCGTGGTTGGTTATATTTTTTAAAGCTTTTTACACTTCTTGCGGCCGCTTTATTTTTATGCCCCGCCGGAGAGGTTTCCGCTCAGGACGGCCGCAATATTTCAATGTCTAACGCCGACTATCTCAATATGCTCACCAATCAATACGTAATAGATTATTCACGCGCGCAGACGCTCAAGGCCAGAGTTAAAAAATCCCCGGCCGATAAAGCCGAAGAAGCACGCATCCGCGCAGAAGAAGCGGCCGAAAAGCGCCGCAAATCGCTCGACGGGCTCTTAAACGCCATAGACGGCCTTATCGCCTCGCAGGCACATTCCGATGTGAACGCTTATATATCGTCGATAGGCGAAAATTATCCCTCTAAAAGCGTCGTTTTTAAACCTGTCTTCGATAAGTTAAAAGAAAACCTTAAATTCAAGCTGGCCAGTTCGTCCGACGTCTCTAAAAACGGCACATATAATTCGCTGCTCGTTAAAATAACCGAACAGGAACAGGCGCTTAAAAATAAAAAAACTTCCGCGGCCGGCGATTCAGCTCAGCCGCTGGAATCAGGCCTTCAGGCCGGCGCCGATGCCGCGCAAGCGCACGGCGATTCCACCGCCACCGACTTTTCCGACGGCATTTCCGGCGGCGATAGCGGCGCTCAGACGGCGCTGGGCGGTTCCCAAACGGTATCATCCGGCGGCGCCGGTAACGCGGCCGAAGACAAAAACGACCCGGCCGCTAATGAAAAAGAATGGACATTCATGGTTTATATGAACGCCGACAACGATCTCGAAAGCGCCGGCATAAAAGATATAAACGAAATGGAGAAGGTCGGTTCCGGGCCTGCCGTAAACATTATCGTGCAGTGCGACCGCTCGCCGGAATACGACGAGTCAAACGGCAACTGGATAGGCTCGCGCCGTTTTTTCATTCAAAAAGATTCCGATTTCGCTAAAATCAACTCGCGGGAAATCGCCAATCTCGGCGACAGCGTGGACATGGGCGATCCCGCCGTGCTGACCGATTTTATAAAATGGGGCGTTAAAAATTATCCGGCTAAAAAATATGCGCTGGTAATATGGAACCACGGCTCGGGCTGGAAATTCCAGAACGCCCGCTTTTCACCCGTAAAAGGCATTTCATACGACGAATCGTCGGGCAATCACCTCGATAATTTCAAGTTAACCTCCGCGCTTGCCGAAGGCGTTAAAATCAACGGCGGCAGGAAATTCGACATACTCATCATGGACGCCTGCCTTATGGCGATGGTCGAAATCGCTTATCAGATAAAAGACTGCGCTAAAGTTTACATAGCGTCTGAAGAAGTGGCGCCGGCCGACGGAATGCCGTACGACTCCATCATGGCAGCTCTTGCCGCTAATCCCGGCGTCGGCGAAAAGGAATTTTCTGCCGCTATAATAGAAAATTATGTCCGCTCGTACAGAGGCGGTTCTCAGGGCTGGTCTAACTGCACGTTTTCCGCTTTCGATCTTTCAAATATCGAAACGCTCGCCTCAAAAATAGACGCGCTTTCAAAATACCTGATAGATAATTTCGAGCAGCTGAGCTATCCCATACTTTTATCCCGGCTTAAAGTTCTTAAATACTCAGACGCCGATTACGCCGATCTTTATAATTTCTGCGAGCTCATTCAGAATTATTCAAAAGACCCTGCGGCGGCCGATCTTTGCGGTGAAATAATGGATATGGTCGGCCGTCCGGATATGCGCGGCGATTTTTACGAATCGTTCAATTCACCTATCGTGATTACGGATGAAAACGAAGGCTTGATCAGATGGACCGTTAACGATAAAACCGTTCCGCCGCCCGCTTATATTCCCGCCGGATCAAAAATTTCTAAAGACGGTTCGGCAGTCGAAACGCCGCTCGTTAAAAACGGCGAAGGCGTTCATTCGGCATCTATAGGACCCTTCAACGGCGATTTTAACGTTTCTTCGGTGCAGTACTCGATTTTTTATAAAAACGGCAGGGCCGGAAGCGAAAAGATCATAGCGAGCGCTAATTCGTTTTTCACGCGGCCGGCCGCTAAAGAGGGCGCCGCGCCGGTTATAATTGCCGAGGGCCATTCGCAGAGCCTTTCGCTTTCACGCGGCATCTCGATTTATTTAACGCCGTTCGAAGACTATCTGCTCGGTTATAAAAATCTCGATTTTTCAAAGAAATTCGCCTGGTCTTCATTTATATCGCATAAGCCCGCTTTTAAATCGGCTGCTAAAGTTTTAGTCGTGCCCGATACCGGCTATGCATCGTCTGATCTTATATATTCAAAGTTTTACCATCACGCTCTCGCGCAGGCTAATATAGATTACGATCTCTACCTGCCGGCCATTTACGGCGAGCTCGAAGAAGAAGTGCTGAACCGCTATAAAGACGGCGCGATAATCTGGTACACCGCCAAAAACGCCAACTGCATTTCTAAATATGAAGAATCCATACTTCAAAGGTTCATCGACGCCGGCGGGCGCATGTTCATCAACGGCCAGAATATAGAACAGCACCACGGACTTTCAAAATTCTTCACGGGCGGGCTCGGCGCGCTTTACCTGCAGGATTCAGGCTCCAGAAAGATAAAGGGCTCGGGCGCCTTTGAAATTTTAGGCGAGTTCGAGATCGGCGGCGGCGAGGGCGCCAACAATGTTTCCGACCCGTCTATATTCAACCTGGCGGGCGAATCGGCTAAGAAGGCGTT
>JAKPTH010000658.1 GCA_029571125.1 bacterium | reverse complement strand
TATCACCATTGATTGTAGGGTACGCCGTTAATGCCCGTATAGTCGGTAGAAGTCCTGATATCGAATATTTCTTCATAGAGTTCTACTTCATATGCGCCTCCGCCGATATCTTTTTTCTTCGGCTCGTCTTTAGAACCCTTTTCGACAGATAGCGGTTCGGATTCAGTAGTATCGCCTTTTGTACCGTCGTATTTATAAACCACAGTATATTTTTTAGCCTTCATAGAAATATTCTTAACGGCGGCAAGATAAGGTTTATCAGTTAAGATTTGCACTTCGAAATCTTTCCACTCGTGAGGTCCGGTATGCGGCTTATATTGCCATCTGTTGCCGAACGGTTCCGCTTCTACCCTTCTTAAATAACGGTTCTCGAGTAATTCATCTATGGAATAAGGATAATGCGATTTTTCCTTTTTGTACTTATCTATCGCTTCCCTAATTTCTTGCAAGTTTTTTTTCAGAGTTTCTTCACGCTGCGAAACTATATAAATTTTACTTACCGGCAGCACTACCGACACCGCTATGGTTACTATCGTCATTGTAAGAAGCGCTTCCAGCAAAGAAAGCCCGCGGGCGCATTTTTTTATATTGGAATTTTTTATCGAATTTAAAAAAAATTTAAAAATAATCATTACACCTCATCCAGTTATATCGGTTAATTTTTGCATTATTTAATAAAAATAATTGATGTAAGCTTGACAGAATTAATATCACCAATTATAATTGATGTAACAAGCTAAAAATCGTAAAAAAAATTTAAAATATATTATTTTATGGAGGCTTATTTATGAGTAGAAACTATCTTCGATATTTATTGCTGGTTATGGCCATAGTTTTAATAACTGCCGGAGCGCCTTCGCTTTCAACGGCTGCCGATTCGAACGTAAAAGCCGCTTACGACGAATATTTAAAATGCTATAACGAATTTAAGGCGGCCGCCGATCAAAATCTCGATTCGGAAACGCTTAAAACATACGCGGAGCGCTACAAAGAAGCTCTCGACAAATATCAGGCGCAGCTGAAAGGCAGTCAGCAGGCGGCCGAAACGGCGCTCGACCGCGCCGCCGCCAGCGAACAGTCGGGACGAATCGACGATCAGCCTCAGGCAGAAACCTCTCGTACGTCGAGCTTGAGCGGCGAACTCGGTTCGCTCGTCAAAGCTCTTCATTCTACCGGCGCGCGAGACAAGGCCGACGCTATAATAGCTAAATTAGAAGAAATAATTAAAACTTCCTCTTCCGGCGAAGAAGTAATCGACGCCAAGATAGAGCTCGCCAACGCGTACGCTAAATTTAAACTCGACTATAATAAAGCCGTCGAACTGCTCAGCGACGTAGTAAAAACGGCTTCAGGCAAAAAACGCGAAGAAGCCGGCCGCGCCCTCGAACGCGCCAAATACTCGCAAACCAAAACTCAGCTCGCCGGCCTTATCACACAGAAAAGAGCCGAGGCTCAATCCAAAAAACAAACTTATCAGCAATATGAATGGCTTAAAAACCCCATTAAAAAAGTCGGCTCGCTCGCATCATATTACAAATCGCTTTTCACATACCGCAAAGCCATAGCCGATCACCGTTCCTACCGTGAAACAGGCGAAAAAGATCCTAACTACGTTAATTATGAATTTTTAAGCGACGTTTTCGGAAAGCGCGCGGAATTCGGCGTAGCCGATACGTTCGATAACACCACCATGCCCGTCGACGACGCTTATGCGCAGATACGTTTAATAACCAATAACAACGAAGCCTGGTACGCCCGCTGGTATATGCTTAACGCGGCCAGAAACACTATCGACATGACCTACTTCATATTCGAAAAAGACGCTTACGGAAAAGCGATGCTCGGCCTTCTCATGAAAAAAGCCAACGAAGGCGTTAAAATCAGGCTGATGATAGACGCTCGCGGCAGCAAAGCGCTCGCAAAAACATTCATGGGCCAGGATTACCTTCAGAAATTAATGACGAATCCCAATGTTCAGATACGCGTTTTCAACCCCATGCATAAGGCGCTGCCAAGCACGTTCACCAATATAAGAAACCTAATCGGATCCAACCATCAAAAAATAATAGTAGTAGACGGCGAAATTTCAATGACGGGCGGCCGCAACGTATCGCTCAACTACTTCGCCGATCCAGACGACGATCCTAACGTATTCCGCGACACCGACGTAATCTTAAAAGGCTCTGAAATAGCCGGCAAAATGAAGGAAGCTTTCGACGAAGAATTCGAAGCGCTTGAAAACTTCGAGATCAGCAAAGACCTTTTCGGCAACTGGAGCGGCAAAGACAAAGAGCTTATCGCGGCCGAAAAAGCCATGGACATGTGGATAAAAGGCATGGGCCCGCTCAACGATCCTGTTTTAAAAGAAGTCAACGCCGAACTTTTCAAATACAAAAAAATGGTCAATTATCAGGGTTACGATCCTTTCGAAAACAGCCATTACGCTGCTGTAAAACTTTACGGCAAACATAATTTCCAGCAGGAAAGAAACGACATAACCGATAACCTGGTCGCCTTCATGGACGCCTGCACGCAGGAAATAATAGTTCAAAACCCTTACGTAATACTGACCGAAAAATCCCGCGCCGCGCTCAAGCGCGCAAGCGACCGCGGCGTTAAAATAATAATCCATACAAACAGCCCCGTAAGCACCGACAGCATACTTACCCAGGCGTTCTTCCTCAAAGACTGGAAAGAAGTCATGAAAGCCCTTCCTAACGCTCGCGTATTCGTATTCGTAGGCAAAAACAAGCTGCACGCAAAAGTATTCGTATTTGATAAAACAGTATCCGTAGTCGGCACCTACAACATGGACTATATGAGCGAACAGATAAACGGTGAAGACGTTTGCGCGATCAAGTCCGCTGAGTTTTCAAAAGATTGCCGCGACCGCATCTTCGAAGATATCGCGCAGTCGAAAGAATATAAAATCGGAGTAAACGAAAAAGGCGAACCCTACGAAATCTACGGTCCCGGATCATTTACGGATAAAAAGACGATGTTCATCCTTGAAACTTTAATGAAGTTGAATATACTGAAACCTCTTATATAAACAGGACGTAAGGTGATTTTTATGGCTAGCTCGCTACAACAACTAAGGCCGGTTTCCCTAAAATTTTTATGCCTGCTTTTAATAGCGTCGCTTTTGTGCTCGCTTTTTCATCCGGCCGTTACGATGGCCCAAAATTCCGGCAGGCAGGATATAACGCAAATCCGCTCCATCTATTCCACGCTTCAAACCTCTAATAGTTTGAATACAGGCTTGAAAATAGAAATAATCGATTCCGCGGAACCGACCTATCAAAACGACGGAAAAACGCTTAAAATTTCCAGCGCTCTGGTTCCCGAACTTTTCAAAATAAACGGCGGCGCGGGAATGGCATTGTTTTTAGCCCGCGAAATTTCATACGTCGAAAATATGAAAGCCGGTTTCGAAGGATTTCAGCTTGAATATTTGTCCGACAAAGCCGGAATAATCGTTGCCAACAACGCCCGCTACAATGTAGGCGCATCTACATTCAACGGCATAGTCAAGGCGGTTAAATCAGACCCGGCCGGCGATTCACGCGATAAAATAAGGGCGCTGAAAATAGGCGTTTCGCAATATGTAACGCCTTCAGATCTCTCGAGGCTGATGTCCAACAAAATGAGACGCGGCGTCACAATAAAAAAAGGCGTTAACGTTAACGAAATAGGCAATCTGACCGGCTGGCAGCCGATACTTAAAAACGCTATCGGCGGTGCGTTCAGCAATGTCGCCATATACTACGGCCTTAACGTGGCCACCAATATGCTCGACGGCTATCCGATCAGCCAGAG
>JAKPTH010000201.1 GCA_029571125.1 bacterium | reverse complement strand
AAAGGTGCGTTATAAATAATGTTTAAATCCATAAAAGCTGAAGAAAAGTTCATCGGTACGCTTATTCATATATTTTTAATAGCCGGCGCGCTGACCATGCTCGCCCCGTTCCTGTGGATGATTCTCACCTCGTTTAAAAATAAGTTTGAAGCTCTTGATTCCACTATAATTTTTCCGGCGAAATTCATCTATGAAAATTATATAATAGCCTGGACTAAAGCCCCGTTTTTTAAGTATTTCCTCAACACGGTTTTCGTCGCGCTCGCATGCACGATAATGCAGCTTTTTTCTTCTTCGCTTGCGGCCTACGCTTTTTCGCACATGAATTTTTACGGCAAGGAATGGCTGTTTAATATTCTGCTGGCCACGATGATGGTTCCGCAGCAGGTGCTTCTGGTGCCGAACTATTTCATATTAAAGCAGCTGGGCTGGCTCAACACATTCTATGCGCTAATAATCCCATGGTCCGCGGGTTTTTTCGGCATTTTTCTGCTGAGGCAGTTTTTTATGACGCTTCCGAAAGATCTCTGGGACGCAGCCAGAATCGACGGCTGCTCGCGGCTCAAGTTCTTCTTCAAAATTTTGCTTCCTTTGTCTACGGCCCCGCTTACAACTATTGCGATATTCACCTTCGTCGGCAACTGGAATTCATTCTTATGGCCATTGTTCGTCACAAACGATCAAACGTATTATACTTTGCAGGTCGGCCTTTCTAACTTCAACCAGTCGGAAGGCACCGAATGGCATCTTCTGATGGCGGCCTCCACGTTCTGCGTCCTGCCTCTTCTCATAATGTTCTTTATGGCCCAGAAGCAGTTCATCCAGGGCATCGCGCACACCGGTTCGAAGGAATAAAATTAAAACACTGAAATAAAGCATTTTATCAGAAAGCGAGATTAGAAAAGATGGCGTTACACTTTACAGAAAATAAGATTGACACCGGCGGCCGCGATGCTGCTATAAAATCAAGGCTTTACCTGACCATAGCGATTTTATTGGCCGCCCTTACCTTTTCGGGCTGCCTGTGCGGGCCGAAAAAAAGAATGCCGCAATATACAGCCGACGGAAAGCTTAAAATAGTATTCTGGCACTCCATGGCCGGAAAGCTCGGCGAAATACTGAACACTATGGTAAACGAATACAATAAAAGCAATAAAGACAATATATTCGTCAAAACCGAATTCATCGGCGAATACGCCACGCTGAACCAGAAAATAGCGGCTGCGGTTTTCGCCGAAATTCCGCCGCACATAGCGCAGGTTTACGAAACATGGACGCTGAAGCTTAAAAACGAAGAGGCGGTCGTGGCGCTCGATCAATATATCGACAGCGGCGAAGTGGGAATCGATAAAAGCGACATCGTGCCTGCGCTCTTAAGAAACGTCACCATCGACGGCAAAATTTATTCCATGCCTTTCAACAAAAGCATACCTGCGCTTTACTACAATAAAAGGCTATTCGAAGCGGCCGGCCTCGATCCGGAAAAACCGCCCGCGACCTGGAACGAATTCATAGAATACGGCAAAAAGCTCACAATGCTTGAGCGCAAAGGATTTTTATTCAACGAATACACAAACTTCATCGACTACGAAAAAATCCACGGCGAAGGATCCTTTCCTCCGAGAAACACTAAGGACACCGTAATATGGGGCAACGCCTTCATATCGGACCCCTGGTCGTTTGAAAATTATATATTTCAAAACGGCGGACGCATATTGAGCGAAGACGGCAAAAAGGCCGTAATCAACTCGCCCGAAGCGATCGAAGCTGCCAATTATCTGGTGGATAAGATGAAAAAACACCGTTTCGCCATGCGCACTTCCGGGCGCGAACATCAGAACGAATTCGTAGCGGGACGCGTTGCCATGATCGAAGGAACC
>JAKPTH010000200.1 GCA_029571125.1 bacterium | reverse complement strand
AGATAAGACGAAGCCTGGGCGCCGAATTTTAAAAGCACCGAAGCCACGTGCTTTCTGACGAGCCACGCGGGATCGTCGAGAAGCCTTAGCAGCAGAGGCGCCGCTTTATTGAATTTCATGTTGGAAAGCGCTTCGATGACGCAGTACTTGAGTTCCGAATCGTCTGTGGCCAGGGATTCTTCGAGATACCCCGAAGCGTCGTCTTTAAGGAGCCTTGTTAGAACCTTTATGGCCCAGTATTTCACGTCGGAATTCGTGCTCGTGGAAAAAGCCTTTTTCAAGGCGGCGATCGACTGCTTGCCTTTTTTTTCGAGTATTTCGGCCGCCTGGGCCCTTACGAGCCATGAATCGTCGCCGAGGCAGGAGACGACCTGCTCTATTATTTCGCTGCCTTCGTTTTCTCCGAGAGCCGTCAGCGCATAGTAACGCAAATCTTTCTTTTCGGACTTCAAAAGCTTTTTAAATGAATCGACGGCCTCGGCGCCGAGCATCTGGCCGAGCAATTTTACGGTCCAGTAGCGGATATCTTTATTTCCGGAAGAAAAGGCTTCTTTTAAAAGCGGAGCGGCCGGCCGGCCTATCTGCATAAGCGCCCCGGCGGCTTCTTTACGGATTATCCAGTTGCCGTGTCCCAGAAGCTCTATAAGCTCCGGCGCCGCTTCCCTGTCTTTCATAAGGCCGCATGCTTTTATGACGTTCGCCAGCTTATTGTAATCGCTGTTCTGATAATTTTTAGCTATATGCGCCAGAAGTTTGGTGATATAGCCGGAAGCGGCCGCGGCGTGAGGAGTATCTATAAAGCGGGTGAACGTTTTGACGCCCCAGTATATTCTGTCCTCGCCGGCGTCCGGCTCGCAAAGCGATTCAAAAAGATACGAATGTATCTCTTCGCCCAGGCGGGCGCAATACTCGCATGCGATTTTGCGCATCAGCCAGTTTTCGTCGGAAAAATAAGCGATCAGTCTATACAGATTATCTGGAAACTCGAGGCTGTACGCCTCGGCTATCTCTTCCATCATCTGCTGCGAAGCCGCGCCCGATCCCATTTTAAAGCTCATTGTTTCCTCCCGGAGTATTATTCTTTAATTTGAATATTCGAAAAAACTTAACGGCGAAGTTTTATGCGGCCGCCGCGCCGCGGTTGCTTTTATACCACTCTATAGTGGCGCGAAGTCCGGCTTCAAACTCGGTTTCGGCTTTAAATCCGAACTCGTCGTAAGCTTTTTTAGTATCAAGGCATCTTCTCGGCTGCCCGTCAGGCTTTGAAGCATCGTAGACGATACGGCCTTTAAAGCCGCACAAAAGGGCTATCAGAGAAATAAGAGCGTTGATTTTTATTTCAAAGCCGGCCCCTATATTTACCGGTTCGCTTTTGTCGTATTTTTCGGCGGCAAGAACGATGGCGCGGGCCGCGTCGGTGACGTATAAGAATTCACGGCTCGCCTCGCCGCTGCCCCATACTTCAATTTTATCCGAGCCGGCCTCTACGGCGTCGACGCATTTTTTAATGAGCGCGGGGATGAC
>JAKPTH010000179.1 GCA_029571125.1 bacterium | reverse complement strand
CGCCAACGAGCTCGGCGCCGAAGCTTTTTTCACTATACCTTTTAACGCCAGAGATTTTTTGGCCGCCCTCGAAAAGTCGCTCGCGCAAAAAATCGCCCCGGAAATAAGCAAAAGCCATCCCGGCGGCGGCGAAGCCGAAATCATAAAACTCGCGATCCTCGAAGACGACCTTTTCAGCTCGCGTTTTCTGCTTCACGCCCTCAAAGACCTTAAGTACGAACTTCACACTGCGGAAACGATAGCCGAATTCTATCAGCTGTTCAACACGGTCAACCCGCAGATATGCATTTTAGATTATAACCTTCCGGACGGCGACGGAATCGACGTATTAAAAAACGTCAAAAAAATAAGGCAAGAAACGAAGGTCATAATGATGACCTCCATCACTAACGAGCGGATGATAGACGATTTCATAAAAGAAGGCGCGGATAACTTTATCAACAAGCCCATCAACGTAAGAAATTTAATCGCCGCCATTAAAAACGCGGTGGAAAGCCTTGCCGCCTCGAAACCGGGCGGAGTAGAAAACGCTCTTGGAAACGGGATTTTCAGCCGCGACTTTTCCGCCGATTACAGCGATTATTTCATCAACGCGCCGCTGGCGCTTGCGATAATCGACGACGGCCTCAACTGCCTCAGGCATAACTTCGAATTCGACGTTTATTTCAAAAACAACGCGTCCAATCCTCGCGCGATCGACGAAGGCGGCGCCATAAACATTTCTCAGCTTCTCGCTTACGAAGAAGCCGAAAAATTAAAAACCGTACTTAACGAAATGAAAAGAAAAGACGCTAAAACAAAATACCGTTTTAACTTTTCCGCTCAAGGAAACGGGGACGGCCAGCAGGCTTCGAAAAATTCGATTCTTATAAAAAGCGCCAGCAACTCCGATATAATAAAAAATAATTATATTTTTTATATCGCCATTACCAACTGCGGCGGTTTTTAGCGCACTTTAACTTCGACGGTCCCGTTTTTTTCAATATTTGCTTCCGCGCTTTCAAGCGCACGCGAGAGTATCTTTAATTTGTCGAATTCGGCTTCGCTCGTTTTAAGGTCTACAAGCAATTCGTTGATGCGCTTGCGCTCCTGAGTCAATTTTTCCATTTTAGAATTTATCTCTTCAAGCCTTTTATTCATTCTTTCACGGAGTTTTTCTATTTCTTTTTTTATGCGGCAGTAGCGAGTCTGAGAAAGCGCCGCGCCGCTTTTAATCATTTTATTTATCTTTACGATAAAGCCGGATTTATGACGTTCGGGTTCGGGGCAATTGACTTCGGGTTTGCTTTTCTTCACGGCGTTTTTATCGGCGCCGCTTCCGGCCGCCTGCGAATCCGGCAAAATCATAAGGTTCGCGCAAAGCAAAATTAAAGTGAAAAAATAACCGGCAAGCTTTATTTTTAGAACGTTTTTATTATACATAACAACCACCATCTATTATTAAAAATTTTTTATCGCTTTATCTGAAACGGCAAATAGCTTTATTTCTTCAAAAATTTGCTTATTTTATCTATATAGCTCTGGGCCTTCTGCGAATAACCTCCGCCGCCGTCGAGTTCGACGATTTTATCGAAATCGAGCTTCGCCGCGTCGTAAATTTCGAGATTGAACAAAGATTGGCCGCGCTTAAAGTAAGAATCAAGCAATATCTTTTTCAAATCGGCGTTTTGAGGGTGTTTCGCCGCCAGCTTCGCGAGCGAATTCACCGATTCGCTGAAATGGCCTTCGTTTAAATACTGCTTCGCGATTTCTATCTGGTCGTTGATTGTAAACGCCTCTTTTTTGGGCTCGGCCGGGGCCTTGGCGGCTTCTTGCGAGCCCTGCTGCGCGCCGTCCGCCGGCACGGATGCGCTCTGCTGCGCCGAAGAGGCTTCGTCTCCGGCGGCCGGCCGGCCCTGAAATTCGGCGGCCAGGTTTTTAACGGTCGTTTCCAGCTGCTGGTAATCTTTTCCTTCTATCACGAACCAGTAAATGGAAAAGCCTCCGGCCACGCTTAAAAACAATAAAAACCCCATTATAAACAAAAGCTTGAATAACGAAATTCTTCTCACCGGAGCGCCTGCCGGCGTTTTCAGCGGCTCGGGCTGCTTTACGGAAGAAACGGCGGCCTGAGAAGGCCTGGTTTTCTGTGCGGCCGCCGGCTGGTTCTTTTTGGCGGCTTCCTGAGCGGAGCCGGTTTGCTGGGACTGCGGTTTCGACGCCTGAACGGGTTTTTCACGGCGGCGGATTTCGGCGCGCTCCATGGCTTCTTTAGCTTTCTGCTGAACCGATTCCACCTTGTCGCTTACGGCGATGGAAATCAGCTCCATGGCTTCATCGCTCGCGATTTCGCCGAGGACGTAAAGCGCCGATTCGCGCATCTGGGCTTTGGAAGAGAACATCATCGTCTTAAGACGCGCCAGGATTACTTTTCCGGCGGAAACGTTGCTCTGCGCGTATTTCCAGATGGCCTTAACCACGTTGGCCCGCACGCGGTTGTCGTTATGATTTATATGCTTTATGAGTTCCTCTACGCATTTAGGGTTGCCAAGATTTTCGAGGGCTTCGGCCGCGTTAGCCACCACGCGGGCGTCTTCGTCGTTTAAAAAGCCTATTACCGATTCCATATTTTCGCGGCCGCCGAGCTTGCCGACGGCGCTGACCAGCGTGGCTTTTATGAAAGGGTTCTTTTCGGAAGAAAGCCTTGCGGCAAGTTCTTTTAGCTGCGAAGAATCGCCCGAGTCTATCAAGCCTTGAATTTTATCTATTTCTTTCCTCGCGGCTTCGTCGATTATCTTGGCCGGCTCCGCCGCTATTTTAGTTTCGGTTTTATCCGCAAGAATCTGCCCCTGCTGGGCCGGAGGAGTTTTTTCGCCGCCAGCCGGCCGCTTCGGCGAGGCCTCCGCCTGCATCGATTCGTCTCGGACTGGCGCTTCCCCGTCAAGAGGTTTTTTTTCGGCCGGGGCATTTTCGGAATATTTAACGCTCTGAACCGCGGGCGCGGAAGGTATGCGGCTTATTTCTTCTTCGCTTACGGGCTGCTGCGAGGCGTTTTGCTCCCGTTCGTTTCTTATTTTAAGCGCGTTTGCGAGCGCCGCTTCGGCTTTGGATTTTATTTCGGGGTTCTTATCGTTTGCGGCTATGCTGAGAAGGTCTATGGCCTCATCGTCGCCGATCTCGCTTAGAACGAAAATAGCCGACTCGCGCATCTGATTTTTGGTTGAAAACATCATTTCCTTGAGGCGCTCCAGAACTATCCGGTTGGCGGTCACGTTAGTATGCGCGTATTTCCAGATGGCCTTAACCGTATTGGCGCGCACGCGGTTATCCGGATGAGCCACCAGTTTGACTATGTGCTCGACGCACTTGGGGTTGCCGACGCTTTCGAGCGCCTGAACTACGTTGGCCACGACGCGCGCGTCGGGGTCTTTAATGAAAGGCAAAAGAACGTCCATCTCCGAGCGGCCGCCGAGCCGTCCTACCGCGCTCACCAGCGTGGCTCTTATGAAAGGGTTCTTTTCGGCCGCCAGCTCTTTGAGCACCAGAGGCAGTTTCTGCTTATCGCCCGCGTCTATGAACGACTGGATTTCATCGATTTTAGCCCTGGTGGATTCGTCTATGCCCTTCGAAGAATCGGCGGAGCCGCGAGACAGCTTTTCAATAACGCCGTCTATATAAGTTTCGTCGCTGGACTGATTTTTGCGTTCCGCGTATGTATTTTTAGCCTTTTCGAGCGCCGCGGAAGCCTTTGCGCTGATTTCGGGATCGTCGCCGTAAGCGGCCTTATCGAGTATGTCTATCGCTTCTTCGTCGGCGATTTCGCTAAGCACGAAAATAGCGGACTCGCACATATCCGCGCTTTTGGATTCTATCATCTGCTTTAATTTATCTATGACGTGCCTGTTGATGCTCAGGTTAGAGGCAGTAAATTTCCACAGCGCTTTTATCACGTTGGCCCTTACGCGGTTATCGGAATGGGATATCAGCTTTACGAGCGCCTCCACGCACTGCGGGTTGCCCAGGCGTTCCAGGGCTTCTACGGTATTGGCTATGACCCTGAAATCAGGGTCGCTTAAAAAAGATATTATATCGGCCATATTGGACTGATCTCCAAGGCGGCCTATTGCGCTGATATAGGTGGCTTTTATATACGGATCTTCTTCGGCGGTAAGCTGTTCGAGCGCTTCGTTAATAAGCGATTCGTCTTTTTGTTTTATCCTTCGTAAAATAGTGTTGACGGCGTCCCTGGAATCTTCGGGCATATCTTCGGCCTTAGCCTGGACCACGCTCTGCGGCCCCGCCGCGGAGGATGCGGCAGAAGCTTTAGCCGCATCCGCTTTTGAAAGTTCTTCTACTATTTTTTTTATGTCGCCGTGCTCTTTTTGGATCAGCGAAAGCGCCTTTTTAATAAAATATTTAACGCCTGGATTTTCATCTGTCTCGAGAGATTTAATCAGGGCGGGAACTATCCGTTTATCAAGGACGCCCACCAGAGAGGACGCGGCCTCTTCTCGAAGATCGTCGCTGGGATCGTTGAGCTTTTTAAGCAGTAAATTTATATCTACGTTTTTATCCGTCATATCGTTATCACACTTTTTCATTAAACTGAATTAAAAATTATAATTTAACGCCTCAAAAATGTCAAGGTTTTTTATCCCGCCGGCGTTAAATTATTAATTTATTAATTGACAAATAAGCGAAATATAATTATAATAGCACGAAAAAAATAGTCAAAAATAAGGATGCGTTATATGAATTTTGAATTAATAAGGGCTTCCGAGCTCAAGTCGCAGCTTATCGAATTCGCCTATTCACAGAGATTTAAAGAGCTCCACGACAAGGTGCTGAATACAGTTTTCGCCGACGTAAAAAATTACGAAACCGGCCAGATCGAAACAGTAAGCGTAGAGCAGCTTTCGCCCGAGGAATACTTTAATTTTCTCGACTGGTTCACGCTCGAATTAAAGCACACCGACGGACGCAGCATTCTCGATTACTTTATGGAGGAAAACAAAGAAAAGCTGAGCGTGCAGGATTTAGAAGCGCTCGACCGCTGGCGCGACGTCTTCGAAAGCACTTTTAAAATAAAAAACGTTCTGGAAGACGGTTTTCACGCTCTCAACCTTTTCAACTTGAAGGAATATATTATAAAACCGACGGTTCCTATAGAAGAGCTTAAAACGATAGAAAAAAATTCTTTCATCAACGCCCGAATAGTACCTTACTGCAATTATCATATTTTTTCAGGCGCCATACTTCAGCTCGGCTTTGAAACGATCAACGACACCATAGACTACATAGTAGAGATAATGTCGGAACAGCCGGCTTTATATTTTCAGGACAATAACGCCGGAGTCGAAGCCGGCTTCCGTCTGCAGAAAAAGGAATGCGAAATTTTCAAAGAACATTTCGGCGACGAAATATTCGTTTGCGAAGGCTATAACTTGAAAAACAATTACGAACAATTTTACCGTAAGGCTTATCCCGAAATCAAACGCATGAGGCAGCTTCTGAAGCAGAGCCCCTGCGACTCCCCCGCCGAAGAAGAAGAAAACATCGAAGTCCCGCACGGTTTCGACGATATTTTCAATAAATACCGCGATTTCGAAACGGTAGCGATGATATATGACGATATCGAAGGCATAAATTTCTATCCGGATTTCGAAAAATTCCAGAAGCTTTTTTCAGGCGATTATACCGAAGACGTCGATTTCGTTGAAGACTCCGCGGCGGACCAGAGCAAATCCGCTTCTGATAAGAAAAAAATA
>JAKPTH010000656.1 GCA_029571125.1 bacterium | reverse complement strand
ATCGCCGATCACGATGAATTCGATCGAAAAGCGGCGTATAATTCGTGCAACGCGGTCAGATTCACTTACCGAGGCCGCGACTATAAAACCAATCTGCATGCTTTTATTTCATATCCATCCACCCCCGGCAAACTTTTCTACCCGTTTAAAATGTTCCACGAATGTATGAATGGCGATTATCCTCTTATGCTCACGGTTTTGGACAACGTCGGGCTTGTAATAAATGAAAAGCTCGAAGGCCGCGTCGATTTGAAATACGTTGCCGATTATGCGCTTGAGCAGAGACTAAAAAACGAATCCCGATTCGGATACAGCTACTTATACGGTGATTTTTATTCCTATAATTATGAAGGCTATAAGGTTTATTCTCGAATAGCGATCGATTCCGCCGGATTAAATATAGCTGACGATTCAGTCTTGTCGCTTGATTTAAAGAACGCCGATATAAAATCGAAAGAGATTCGCAATTTTATCGATAATAGTCCGATTAACTTCTATACAATGGTTTTTATACTTATTATGACATTCGTCGCGGCGGCGTTCGGTTTTTTCGGCGGTAAATATTATATCGGGCGAAATTGGAAATGGTTCATGATTGTTACCGCCGGGCAATGGTTCGTATATGCGGCTTCGAATTACAAGTTTTATGGCGACGTGCATAATTGGTTTTCCTTTTTTCTTTTTATATTGCTAGGTGTTGTCAGGTTAATGATTAACAATGTGTTCTGGCTTTTTCTTCTGCTCGCTTCACCGTCGGGAGCTATCTCAAAAAAATTAAAATTCAGATCTTCTATTGCGGGATATTGTGACGTATTTTTTACAGCGGTCTTTATAGTCTGTTATCTTCTTTTTGGCGAACATACTTTTACGTTAGCGCTCGTCAGCGATTATGGACGTATTATCGCATTCGCCGGCGCGCTCGTTTTTTTGATGAACGTAAAAAAGTTTTATCCGATTAACCAGGATGAAGTGCCGGTAAAATATAAATTGAAAGCGGTATCGAGGTTCCTGTTTATCCTCGGCATGTTTTTAATAGCTTACATAGTTTATAATACCGACGGTATTTTCAGCGCGTCTATTCTGCTGATAGTTTTATACATTCTTTTTTTCATGCTGCACATGTTATTCGAATATCTTGATATGGAGACATTTTTCGTATCAACATACTGGGTGAAGGGAATGACGTTAAGTTTAATTACAATTTTAGCGTTCGGCTGTTTTCCTGCATTCATAGTGTATTCGATCAACGATTATATAGTCGAGCTGCCTCTGGTGGAAAGAATGGATGATATTAAAGCCCTTTCTTTTTATGGCGCTTCAAAGATACCTAACGCCGTTCACATAAAGAATGTAGAACCGGACGTGGACTTGAAAAATATTATGTTGGACCGGTTATTCTATGATTATCAAAGCGAGGTCGGAAAAATTATCAGCCCTTATCTTCAAGCGGCGCTTTGCGCGATAATCATATTTATGCTGTTCAAATACGATAGAAAAATATTCGTCTATTATGCGGTTTATTGTATTTCATTTTTTATTCTCTTGTTTTATGCTAATATGTATGTAAACGGATTCCTGCAAGAAAAATTTTATAAATCATCGATAATCG
>JAKPTH010000153.1 GCA_029571125.1 bacterium | reverse complement strand
TTTAGCTTACGGTAAAAATTATATAAATAAAAGCTTTTTATTGACATTAATGCCAAAATAACGATAAAATAAAATAATTAATTATTTAACCGATATTATAAACAAAAGAAAATATACCTGGACAAAAGTTAATTGCGCCAGGCAATTTCTGGAGAGATTGAGGGGTCGTGGGGAGAAAGAGAGGGGTATCACCCCTTTCTTTCTCCCCATCCCGGATCTCTGACAGATGGCAACGCACTAAATTAATAACTTAAATTACACGTGTTGAAAGAGGTGCTGTATAAAATTATGAAAGCTATTGTTTTACTTACTGTGTCTAACGTGTTTATGACTTTCGCATGGTACGGCCACTTAAAATATAAAACTTCTCCGCTATGGACGGCTATAATCGTAAGCTGGCTCATCGCGTTTGTCGAATATTGCTTTCAGGTGCCGGCTAACCGCATCGGAAGCGCCGAATACTCCACCGCCCAGCTTAAAACGATACAGGAAGTTATAACCCTTGTCGTTTTCGCCGTCTTTTCGGTTCTTTACTTGAAGGAAGAATTCAAATGGAATTATCTTGTCGGCTTCGCTTTTATGATAGGCGCGGTATTTTTCGTCTTTAAAAAATGGTAATAAAATAAAATTGGAGCGAATATGCATAAAATTTTTCTTATAACTGCGCTGATATCGTTTGTTATATTATTAAATCCGAATATTTCTTTCGCGGAAAACTCGCCCTACTCCAATTTGAAGGGAAAGCTGATAATGCTCGATCCCGGCCATGGCGGAGACGATTCCGGAGCAATCAGGCATGGAGTAAAAGAATCGCTTTTGAATTTAGCGGCAGCGGTTAATTTGAAAAAATATCTTGAATTACTCGGCGCTAATGTTGTAATGACTCGCGACACCGACAAAGCGGTTTCGCTTAACGCCAGATACGACGCTATAGATAAAATAAAGCCAGATCTTTTTATTTCGCTCCACCATAACGATGCGGCCGACGCATTCTACCAGAAGCCGGATTTTAAAAATTATACTGAAGTTTATTTTTCATCGCTCTACGACGGGAACGCGGCGAACATTATTTCCGGATTGGGCTTTTATGAAGTTTTTCAAAAATTATATAAAGTGGGTATGGTTAAATTAAAACCCGGATATTTCAAGGTAATTAGAAATAAAAAAGTTCCTTCAATTCTTATGGAGCCTTTTTTTATGGGCGAGGAAACGCTGGTTAAAAAGGCCGCTTCTCCTTCTTATTCACGCCACGAATCGCTCGTTTACTTAAAGGCCATAGCGAATTATTTTAATAAAATGGAAACTCAGGACGCAGCCCTGAAAAAACAGCTGGCCGGCATACAGCCGATCGAAAAATTAACCGAAGAAACATTCGACGTTTTTTTAAGCTCTTCAACGAACGAATCTTTTTTGAAAATTGCCGAAGAATTGCTTAAAGCAAATAAAATCAAAGCGGTAACGAACTCGGATAATTTTTTAGATAACAAAAATATAAGCTCGCATTACATATCCAAGCTTATGATTATAAAAGAACATCTCGAATCCGACCTGTTTCCTTCCTACATAGAAGCCATCCGCTCCAACTCGGTGGCGGCTAAAATTCACGTATCGCTTTCATTCAGCGTTTCAAGGCCTTCGGCCATATACGCTTATTATAAAAGCGACAACGGCAAAAAGCTTTCAACGGCGATTTGCGAAAGATTAAAAGCGGCAGGCGTCCAAACCGAGCTCAAGCCCGATTCGTTTTACATATTATCTTCCACATCGGCCGTGACGGTCGCCGTGAATATAAACCCCGAAGATATAAACCTGGACGATAAGCATAATATTTTGGGAATCAATATGGCTGTTTATTCGGCGGTTAAGAAATATTTGTCAAAATAATCGCAGGCATGATAAGCAAGACACTCATCGGCGATTATTATCCAATTCTTCTATTTTTTGATAATATTCAAAATTCGGGATTTTCGAGTACAATTTTTTATAAATTCTTAAGGCAGCTTTTTTATAAGTTTCATAACGGCCGTCTTCAAGGGCTTTATACATTTTGAAAAGCTCGAAATTGACAGCCGCGATATTTTCCGGGGCTTTTTCAACGGATAGCATTTCCAGCGCTTCATTTATAACGCCGTACTTTTTATCTTCATTAACTTTGCATTTATCGAATTTGATTTTCAGCCCCAGAAGGCGAGCTTTAAAAACATGTTCGCTATTATGAGATTCATGCGCGGAGTTAAGCGCGTTCAAATAAAATTTGCCGGCTTCTCTGTAATTTTTCACATCATAATGTAATTCGGCCATGCAATAAAAACTCTGGCACAGATAAAAAAGAGCGTTGAGTTCCGTTTTTATTCGTATGGCTTCTTTTAAATAAGTCTCGCTTTTTTCATAATTTTTAAGAACTCTGTTGACTTCGCCGAGATTGCCGGTTGAAATTGCCATGCCATATTTATCGCCGATTTCCGTTGATATTTTAAGATGCTCTTGAAAATATATAAGAGATCTCTTATATTTGCCTTGCATGAACTTGATGGCGCCGATGTTGCCAACGGCCACTCCTATGCTGACGCGGTTTCCAAGTAAAAGAGCGATCTTTTTCTGCCTGAGGTAGCATTTTAAAGCTTCGTCATAGCGGCCGTTCATAAGATGTATGGTTCCGATGTTGCCTACCGCGGCTGAAATCGTCCTTTTTTCTCCGAGCTTTTCTGAAATCGACAACTGATTTTCATAACATTTCAGCGCCTTTTTATTTTTTCCAAGCCTGAAATAGATAA
>JAKPTH010000144.1 GCA_029571125.1 bacterium | reverse complement strand
CGTCGTATTTGATCTGCCATGTGACATTGACGTACTGGCTGAGACCGCATTTGGTGGATCTGTCTCCGTCTTTATAATCGTTAGCGCCTATATACCAGTAGTTGAGAGGGATTCTTCTGATATTTCCCTGAGTTCCGGGATATTTTGCCTGATAAGCGGCTTTATTGGGCGGATCGGTGGGCTGTTTGAACAGATATCCGGCCGGAACCGAAGGAGGTCCCTGGCCGTCGAGCCATGAAAAACCCGTTGCATCCGCTTTTCTTTCGGTGGCTTTTCCTACATAACCGTACTCCTGATGATGGTTTCTATATTTGGCGTCTACGTGGTTGAGCACGTCGTGGTAATCCATGCCGTTTTCATTGCCGACGCCGCAGATGCCTTCCGCGAGGGGCGGATCCACGTCGAAGTGCTGGTTGGCGGGCAGGTTGATGAGGCCCGGGTCGAGCTTTGCCGCGAGAACGTAGATATTACGGAACTGGTCTACGGCGAGTGCCGTGTAATTATCCATGGCGGTTGCCGGGGCGCCGAAAAGTTTTAAGCCGCCGCCGTTTAAACCGTTAGGTTTAACCACTTCTCTGTTTCCGTCCGGTTTAAGCCTCTGGTTGGCGTAAACGCCCATCGCCGGGTTGGGATTGAGCGGATTGCTGCCTATCATGACATAGACTTCGCCGTTACGTTGATAAACGGCATCAGCGGCATCGGCCGCCGTTGAAGAACTAAAAATGAATGAAAAAATAAAGACTGGTAATAATGCTAATAATGATAATTTTCGTAACATAAAGATACACCGTCCCTTCACTTTGAATCGATACAAAAAATATCGATGATAATAATAATAACCACCTACTTCAATTATATAAAACTTATTTGATTTTATCAACCCCGCATTCGAAAATATATTTATATTTTTAAGCGCGTTATCAAATTTTTTAATTCGGCGGTATTTTTGAGGCCGCTATTTTTATTATTTAGCTAGTTATTGAAAACCGCATCGCAGATGTTTTTGACTTTATCTTTAGCTACGCCGTTTTTCTCTAATATTATTTCGACGGCTTCTCTTGTTAAATCCTTGCCGCCGTAAACTATCGGGTTTGCCGTAAGCTTTTTAATAGGGCTAAGGCGCATTATGAAATCGCGCGTGTAAAAATTCTGGGACGCCATTTCTATTTCCTGATCTTTTTGTAGTTTTTGAAGCATTTTAAGATATTCGGTTTCGTTGAATTCGGGCGTGCGGCTTTTTACGACTTCGGGCGTTACGCTGGTTTCGAACGTTCTTAAGGAACCGAGAATTTTTGTGTAGCTTGGCCCGCTTTTTAAAAGGTCTTCGACAAATGAATTGAAACGGGTTTTTTCTTCGATGGTCTTTGCCGGTTGTAACGTTATTTCAGGTTTAGGCATAAGAAGATTGAGGTTGACTACCGAACTCACTTTATTTTTAGAGGCCGCTTTTAATATGGCTTCTTTTATTTCGGTATTGATTTCATCGAATTTCTTGGCGGTTTCTTCCGCCGAAAGATAATAAATTTTTAAAAGAGATTTCTGTATTTTTTCAAATGAATCCAGAAGGCCCGCCATTTTTTTATTTCTGGTTTCGAGTTCGGTTTTGAATTTGGCTTCGATTTTGTTATATTCGGCGGCTTTAGAAGCCTGTATTTTTATACGGTCTTCTTCGTTCGCCGCGCTTTTGAGCTGAAGGTCGAAGCGCTGGTTCATCGCGCCCATTTCATCGGCTTTTAATGCGTCGAGTTTTTTAATTTCTTTTGAAAGGATTTCAATTTCTCCCTGCAGCCTTTTGATTTCGCTGGCGTTGCCTTCGGCGCCCTGAATGAAATCTTTCTGCCTGTTTTTAATTATCGTTTGAAATTCGGCGTGAGTAGTACCGGGTTTCGGGGGTTTTATAAACAGGCCGACTTTTTGATCGTAAAACTGCATGGCCGGATGAAGGGCGTAAATCATGGTTATATCGGCAGTGGCCAAAAAGGCTTCTTCTCCGTCGAGCGCTTCGTTCGTCGCTGCGCCTTCGGCTTTTGCCTGCGCGCAGGCATTATTTAAACAAGGCAGAATGAAAGATAATAACAAAAAAGCTAAAATTATAGCGGAAATGGAATGAATTTTTTTCATCTATAGGTGACCTCCCCCAAAAATTTTTATATTCCAAAATGAAATTAAGTTAAAATAATAACTAAAAATGCCGCATTATTACGAAAAATTATTATAACAAATAACCGGCGCATTTGCAACAATTTTACCTTTAAAA
>JAKPTH010000130.1 GCA_029571125.1 bacterium | reverse complement strand
AAGCATTTTTATTGATTTTTCAGTCATTTTTGGCACCTTTATATATTTTTAAAAAGTGACTTTAAGAATATATATCATAAATAATTAAAGGTGTCAACAAATTATTTAGTGGATATCGGATAAAGGTTAAAATGTCGTTTTTTTATTTAAAAATAAATGCCTGAATTCTTCAGTCATTTATTTTTATGCCGGTTAAGTCATGAATTTTTTAACATACGTTCGATTTCCGTTCTGACTTCGTCGTTTGTCACCTGGGCGGTGCCGCGTTTCATTACCTTGACTCCGCCTGCGATGTTTGCCAGTTCTATAGATAACGCAGGGTTTTTCATTTTTCTGGTTATCGGAAGGCTTGCTGCGAGCATGGCGGCTACGGTGTCGCCGGCGCCGGTAACGTCGGCTATTTCGTCTCGCCTGGTTACGTTCACTTCTATAAGTGCGCCTGTTTCGTCGAAAAAGGCCATGCCTGCCGATCCGCGCGTTATAAGCATGGTTTTGTTCCGGCTCATTTCTATAAGCCTGCGGCCGCATTCAATAAGCGACTCGCGGCTTTTTATTTTTATGCCCGAGGCTTCCAGCGCTTCGGATTCATTGGGCGTGGCCGTATAAGCGCCTTTGAAATCAAAAAGGCGGTGGCGCGAATCCACTATGACTAGTATGTCTCTTTTTGAATATTCAGAGTTTAGAATATCCTGGAGTCCGGCGCAGAAATAATCGGTAAAAAGGCCGCAGTTGTAATCGGATATTAAAACCGAATCGACGGTTTTAACGGCTTTTTTGAAATTAGCCAGGATTTTATCGGCGGTTTTATCGGATATAGGAACGTCGCCGCCCTTATCGATTCTGATTACCTGCTGCAAGGTGGTATGAAGCGCGCCGGACATAATGCGTGTTTTTACGCAGGTTTTATATCCGTCGTCGCGCACTATAAAATCTGAGTTTATGCCGTTTTTGACGTAAAAATCTATGAGCGCTTTCGCTTCGCGGCTTTTATCGGCGGCGCCTATAGAGTATGCATCGGCGCCGAGCGACGCCGCGTTTGCGGTGGCGTTGCCCGCGCCGCCGGGGGTGATTTTAGAGCTTTCATGCCGGAGTATAAGAACTGGAGCTTCGCGCGAGATGCGTTCGCACGAGCCCGTTATATATTCGTCGGCTATAATATCGCCTACTACGGCGACTTTAACGTTCTTAAGCGCGCCGAGGACTTTAAAATAATCTTTTTCCCGGCCTTTTTGTATTTTAAATAAATTTTTTCCGTTATCAGATGGCATTAAAATATTTCCTTTTCTTTTTTATTTAATATTTAACTCCGTATCTTAAAGGATTGTCCAGCCCCATATCGTGGCCGCTCTGCGCGCTGCCTTTCATGGGCGAAAGCGTTTCTAAAGTGAAATCTGCGTTATTGGGGAATTTAAAATCGGGCATAACGTATTTCGGGTGGGCTGATATAGAATTCGCGCCGGGCGTACAGCCTGAATAAAATACCGAAGTTTTAGTGAAACCGGGCATATTGTAAGCGTTGTTAAAATCCGGTTTGAATTCTTCAGTGACCGGGCCAAGATTTCTTACGCCGGTTTTATTGTTTATTAAGGCGTTATTTAATATCATGTCCAGAGCGTCGTTCTGGCATACCACTGCCGCGCCTTCGCATTCGGCTATTATATTATGGTCGATTACGGCCATTCCGGATTCTACGAATATTCCGTTTCCGCTGGTGAAGCAAAGCACGCAATTATAAATATGAGGGTTGGGCGTGCTTTTTGAATATACGGCGGCCGAATCGGTTATATTCTGCCCTACGTCGTTTATCTGGCAGAAGCGTATCGGGACGCTGGAGCCTTCGGTCACAATGCCGTAATTGAGCGTATGTGAAATCTGCAGATTTTCGAGGACGGCGTTGGTGTTTTTAACGTATATTCCGATGCTTGAATGCATAATTTTACAGTACTTCATGGTATTGTTGGATCCGCCTGAAGCGTTTTCAAAGCGTATGCCGCCCCAGTCGCCGGCGTTATAATATCGTTCATTGGATATGAAAGATATGGGTTTTACCGCATCGCCTTCGGCTTTGAGCGTGCCTTTTACTATAATTTCCGATTTCTGGCTGAATCCGCCGCCGGCCTGCATGTCATGCGCCGAAAGTTTGACCGTGACTCCTGGTTCGATAGTTAGTTTTACGCCCGATTTTACGGTAACGTCGCCTTTTACCACAATGGGGCTCATCTGGGTGGTCCACACAGTGTCGGATGTTATTTCGCCGTTCTGCACGGTATCGGGCGCCATGGGCGTTTCGCCGTACGATTCGTTGGACGGCGCGTATTCGTTGTTATTGTTATACGAATAAACTTTATAATAATATTTGGTGCCGGGTTCGAGTCCCCAGTCTTTGCAGGTGACTTTATAGCGTTCGCCGGCCATGAATATCATTTTTGAATCCGAGTTTATGGCCACGTTCGGTTTAGCGCTTCTATAAACTCTGTATTCCTTGAAATCCTCGTCGTAATTGATCGTCCATTCGAGTTCTGCCGCGCGGTCGGTCATTACAAGGCGCGCAAGGTTTACCGGGGTAATTATTCCGTCGGCTTTTTCGCCGGATTTCGAGTTGACGCAGCTTATATTGATTATGGTAAGCGCGCTTATCATGAAAAAAAGCGTTAAAATTAATTTTTTGACTCCCGAATCGGGGTTTCTGGAATCGTAAAAATTGAAGCCGCTGAAAAAGTTTACACGTGAAAGTGCTGTCTGGTTTTTGTTTTCGGGCATATTAAAAAATAATATCTTATAAATATATGATTTCATAAATAGATTTATCGGAAAAATAATTGAAAGCTTTATAACTTGCGGTGATATATAGGCTTTTTAAATTTTAAAAAGAGGCTCGTTTTCGTTTCATGTTGGAAGTTATTAGTGGATAGAGAAGGATTCCGCTGATGCCATGGATGGCAAGGAGGCGGCACTCAAAAGTTTTATATGGTCACTATTACAACTTAAACAGGAACCTTT
>JAKPTH010000126.1 GCA_029571125.1 bacterium | reverse complement strand
TTCCTCCACGCCCGCACTCCCGCCTTCTCCCGGCGCTGTCCGAATGAAGCCCGGCGAGCTTGGCCCGATCGACATGGAGAAATACCTAGCTAACTTCGGCATCGCTTTTTCCGCAAAAGAAAAAAGCGATAAAACCCACGGTCCGGCAATGCTCTATGTATTAGATACCTGTCTTTTTAACCCCGATCACGGCAAAGGCGAAGCGGCTATCGTTGTCCCGCGACACGGCGCGATAAAATATCAATGCTTTCACGATTCCTGCAAAGGGAAAACATGGAAAGACGCCCGCCGTTTTATTTCCGGCGACCGCAATCTGGCGGAATTCTGCACCGGCTACGATCCCAACTGGCAACCGCACCACATGCGCACCGGAACCGGCATCATCGATAGCCTCCCCACGCCCTACACGAACGCCCCCGCGCTCCAAAACGGCGTCGGTTCGGAAATATCCCTGCCGGCGCCTACGGTAATTGACCCGCGGGAATTTTTCGAAAAGAAAGGCCGCCGCCCGGTATTCGTCCCTAACCGCCTGGCAAAATATCTTTACTACTACCTGGCCCCGCTCGCTTACACGGCCGGAAAATTTTACCACTACACCGAAGGAGTGTGGCGTGAATACCCGGAAAACAGTATCGGCCAAATAATCGCCCACGCACTAAAAGATGAAGTGCAGGCGTCATGGATTGACAACGTGATCAAAATACTTTCGCGCACGGTGAACCGCGAACAACATGAATGGCCGGATAACGCCGATTTGGTGAATGTCAAAAACGGCATGTATAACATCGTGACCGGCGAACTAATGCCGCACAGCCCCGAATACGGCAGTTTTCAACAACTGCCGGTAAATTATAACCCGGAAGCCGGATGGTCAGAAGCCTGGCAAACATTTCTGAAAGATATATTTTTCGACGATAAAGACTATTCTAAAATCGGCCTCTTGCAGCAGTTTTTCGGGTATTGCCTACTGCGCGACTCCCGCTTTCAGAAAGCATTATTTCTCTACGGCACCGGCGCGAATGGAAAATCAACCGTGCTCGATGTATTAGAACGCATGCTCGGCGAAGAAAATGTTTCCGCGTTATCGCTGGGCGACCTAGCGCAGAAATTCCGGCCCTCTTTTTTGGAGCATAAACTGGTGAACTCGTCCTCGGAAACATCGCGCAACGATCCGGTGGAGTCTGACATGCTCAAGAAAGTTATCGACGGCTCCATGCTCACCACGGAACAGAAATTCGGCAAACCATACCAATTTCGCTCCTACGCGAAATGGATCGTCGCCATGAACGAAGCGGCCATTATCCCGGATAAATCCTACGCTCTGGAACGCCGCATTCTGGCGCTATATTTCAACCGCCGCTTCGAACCGCACGAAATCATCGAACGCTACGCGCAAAAATACCTATTCCCGGAAATCGACGGCGTGTTTAATTGGGCCGTGGACGGCCTGCGCGCGCTTTTGGCAAACGGCGGCTTTAAGCTGGGCGCGAAGGTCATGGAAGATACGTCCAGCCTGATGGATTCGATCAACCCCTTCCGCTATTTTACCTCTGAATGTCTGGAAATCAGCGAAGCCGGCGACGACTGCTACGAGGAAACAACCGAGCTTTGGTATGCATACTCTGAGTGGTGCAAGCAGGGACACAACCGGCCGCTGGGCCGCAATAAATTTTTCGAGCAAGTTCTGGCGACGTTTATGAGGGTCCGAAAAGGCCGGGAAATAATAAAGGTGGAAGGTAAAGATAAATATTTATCCGTTTTTTACAACCTACGGCTTACCGAAGCCGGGCAGAATTACGCCTCCCAGGGACGGCGCCGCGCGGAGAAAATATTTGATGATAAAAAGTATTAACAGAAAAAAAGGTAGCAACATAAGGGCCGCGTCGAGATCGCGGCGCTAATGGCAAAATAAACGATAAAAAAACATAGAAAAGGAGAAAAAAATGGACGAACAGAAAAAACAACCCGAAGAAGCGAAACCCGACAGCTACGAAGAACCTGCTAACGCCCACGCCGGCCACGGCGAAGAAAATGTTTCCGCGTTATCGCTGGGCGACCTAGCGCAGAAATTCCGGCCCTCTTTTTTGGAGCATAAACTGGTGAACTCGTCCTCGGAAACATCGCGCAACGATCCGGTGGAGTC
>JAKPTH010000114.1 GCA_029571125.1 bacterium | reverse complement strand
GTTCATTTTTAAAATCTTAAAGCTGTAGCCGATATCGCGCCGGTCGGAAACCGCCGCTATCCTTTCCGCTACGCGGTTGAGACGCGCGTTCATGGCGGGGTCTTTATCCACGCCGTACAAAAGTTCGAGCGCCGCCGTGGTTTGAGCTCCTATCAGTTTTTCGGTCGATTGCTCGGCTTTGCGGAAAAGTTTTTTAAATATGTTGCCGCCGCCACCGCCGCCGCCGGATACCGCCGGTACGGGAGTGGAAGGCGTGTCTGCTATATAGCCGCCAGTAGCCGCAAAGTACGGCGTATTCTGTTTTTTTAACGCTTCGCCGTTGGAAACTACCGTCGCGTCGCCGCCGTTCTGCTTTTCTTTTAATTTAGCCTGATAATTTTTATATGCGCGCTGATATTGCTGATAATATTCTTCTTTTTCTTCGGAACCAGACGGCGCTTTTTTATATTTTTCATACGCCCGCTCGGCACGGGCTTTTGCATCTTCTACGGTTTCCGATTTTTTGCCTGATAAATTTTTATCACTTTTTCCACCTGCGCCGGGATTTTTCTCAGCGCTGCGCCGGGATTCTTTTTCGCGCTTGCAGGCGGCAAGATATTCGTCGTAGAGCTTTTTCTTTTTTGCCTGATCCTTTTCGTCTTTATACATCGCGTAAAGATCCGCGCTCGATAATTCATCGACGTCTTCAGCTTCTTCAGCTTCTTCAGAGTATTCTGTGCTATTCGCTCCGCCATGCTTATGTTTTGAATCTTCGGCCGTATATTCGGACCCGGTGCGCTTTTTAGATGCCTGCTTTCCTCCGTTTTTTATATATTCGGAATAGGCGGCGCTGTACTGCTTGTAATATTCTTCTTTTTCTTCGGAACCGGCCGGCGCGTTTTTGTATTTTTCGTAAAGCTCTTCATGTTCGAGCTTTTCGCCGCCGGAAGAGGCGCACGCGTCCGTAGATAAATAAAGCGGCGAAAATATTAAAGCGAGAGAAATCGCCGAAGAGGCCAGCATAAATTTTATTTCATATTTCATAATGTACCTCCCTGTTTTTATTTTATTTCATCGTTTATATGAGCAATATTCATTCCAGAAATCTTTTTATAATTGCCGTCTATATGCTTCTATTTTTTTACTCTTTCCAGAGCCCTAAATTATTTTTACGCGCGTAGCGATACGCTTCCAGAAAGCGCTGCTGATGCTTTACGTTAGGCGGTATCGTTAAAACGCTAGCATAACCGTTTTTTATTATTTCTTCGTTAAGCATCCGGCCGTCTTTTAAAAAAACATACCCAAGAAGCCGTCCGTACCTGTCACGTTTTTCAACGTCGAATTCTACCGAAATAATGTCGCCCGGCGCTACGGCCTTTTTGGTGTATTCCGCGGCGGCCTTTCCGCTGGACAATATTTCGGCCATGTCTTTATGGCTTTTTCTGGCGTCGCGCCTGGCTTTTTTGCCGCCGATGCTTTCCGGCGTATCTATGCCTATCAGTCTTATACTTTCACGGCTGCCTTTATAGTTTATGACGAGAGTATCGCCGTCCACTATTTTGATTACGCTTATTTCTTCTACACTCCTGCTTTTAACAGGATTAGAAGGAAGCGCCGCCGCGAGCGGCGAAATAATTATCAATAAAAAAAGCGCGCGAAGTATCGACTTATAACCATGCATCCCTGATTTGAGAGCTTTTTTCAATGCCGTTCCGCCTTTTAAAATATAAGCCGCGTTTTTCACTAAAAATGACTTTCGCGCGGCTTAAGTATTAAATATTCACTATATCTAATTTTACATCAAATCGATAATAAAATCAATAATATTATTAGAATTCTGATTTTAATTGTCGTATTTCGGGAAACTCCGGCCGCCGGCCGTATTGAAAAAAACAAAAAAAACGCCGGAACCGCAATGCAGCCCGGCGTTTTTAATATTTAATTTTATGTGTACTTAATGCTTAAAATCTGGCGGAGAATTTTATTTCAGGTCCGCTGTGATCTATTTTAATAACGTTCGCGCCCATAGTTTCCTTGAAAGAACGAGCCTTATAGCCGGCTGTTACATACCAGTCGATCTTTTCGGTCAGCCTTTCCGGCTCTTCGTTCCGGCCCGGGCCGATTTCTACATATTCCGGCGCGCGCGGCGTCAAGTGATATTCAATTCCGGCATCAAGGTCCGTTGTCTTATATTGCTTCATGCTCGCGCCGCTGTCCGCTTTGGCGTTTCCGGCGTAAAGCCATGCGTAAAACTTGAAATTGTCGTCTATTTTGCACTGCATATGAAATCCGGCGACCGGAACCAGCAGCTGCCTTAAATAGTTGTTTGACATTTTAAAGTCTTTGTCGGTTAAATCGAGCGAAAGCCTTATGAATTTAGCGCCGTAGATAATGTCTATAAAGCCGTTGCGGTCGGTTGCGGCCAGTTCGCGCGAAACCAGAAGCTCGATATCGCTCAGACGCATGTCGAGCGCTATATTCGAAACGCCGCCGGCGCCGAAAACGATATTGTTTATCAAAACATTATTTTTTCCGGCGGCTTTTAAAGAGCCTGAATTTTTTGTAAGGTTAGAGCGTAAGTAAATATCCGAATAATAACCCAGCTTATATGAATATCCCAGAAGGGCTACCGTTTTATAGTCGAAATTGCCGTCCGCCTTGAAATCGCTTTTAAGGTCGAATCCGGTATTGGCGAATCCCAGAGAGCCTTTTAAAGTGTTGCGCCACGTGCCGAATTCCAGATTGTCTTTGGGCTTGTTCGGACGCGCGTGCGAAATGCCATGACAGGCCGATAAAATGAAAAACACCGCAATAAAAAGTGAAATCTTAATTAATTTGATGTTTTTATAATTCATATTTTTTCCTTATCGCAAAAATCAGGCCGTAAAAAATAGCGCGGCCTGATTTACTTATCGGAATTATTTAATTATAGTTTAGCTGATGCCCTGTAATAATATTATATATATGAGATTAAAACTAAAATGAGCGTTATGCGCACTTACCGCGGCTTTCTGATTTCACCCGACGGATAAGATTTGATTTCTTTAGTATCGTCGCTTTCTATTTTTAAAAACCCGTTTTCATCGAGGCCGCAAAATATTCCCGAGGCCATTACGATATCCTCTTCAACGCGGTTGTGAAGCGTTATTTTTTCTCCCTTATATAAAAGCCTGGAATTGTAATCGGAAAATATACGCTCGTATCCGCCCGCAGCGGCTTCTTTTAAAAGGCCGTTCAAAGCGGCACCTATGGCGCCGGATAATTCAATAATATCGCTTTCGCCGAATTTTCGCGAAGCGAATTCCTCAAGATTGCCGGGTTGAAGA
>JAKPTH010000101.1 GCA_029571125.1 bacterium | reverse complement strand
GATAACCTGATAATTTACGGCGGATTTGCCTATTATTCCTTCGCCGAAATTAACTGTGACCTCTTCTATTTTCTCAATGTGCGCAAGATTTTTTTTCAGCGCTCCCGCCAGCGTTCTGCCTTTTTCGGCCACCGTAAAAAGGGCGGCTTCTTTCATTGCATAGTCGATTGCAATAGACTTAAAAAGAGTTTCGTACACGTCTTCTAAGGATTTGGCCGCGGCCAGGTTTCTGCTGAACTTAAGCAAAAAGTTATAATATTTGATCGAAGTGTCGATCTGCTGGACGGGCGCGGCCGAAGGTTCGGACCCCGGATGGGCCGAAGACGCCTGCTGCTGGGCGAGCTGCAGTTTTTTGCTGAGCTCCTGGACCGACTTATTAAGATTCACGCATTGTTTTCCTGTTATTTCATAGCTTAAACCCGAAACCAGCCCCATAAGCGTAAAGAAAACCAGCTGGAAATTATAGTGCACCGGCGCGGAATTGTTGGTATAGTATGCGGGATTGACGTTAAGGCCTATGACGTGAAGCATGCAGATCAGAGTGGAAGTGAAAAATCCGCCAACCATGCCGTATTGGATGCCGGCGAAAGTTATTACCAGAACGTAAAGATACTGGTAATATGCAAGAGCGAAAGAAACCGCCTGGTACTTGTTACCGAAAAAACCCACGATAAAGGCAATTATTACAAGTAAGACGCCTATTTTAAGAGAATAATTGTAAACCGAAAATTTCATCATGGCTAATATTATAAATTTAAAGCGCTGAAAATGTCAATAAATTTTATTGTTAAATAAAAAATAAGTATAAAAATATCTTGAAGTTTTCATAAAATTATTTTATAATAACATGAATTTTTATTGATTAATCTTAGATATGGAATTTTAAGTAAATCGTTTGTAAATATTATTTAAATAGAAAAGGTGATAAATTTAATTATGTATGATTTTTTTACCGAGGAAACCAAAAAGCTGCTTAACTGTTCAGAAGACGAGGCGCGCAATTTAAAGCACGGTTATATCGGCACCGAGCATCTTCTTCTGGCGATAGTCAAAAACGAGCATTTTATAGCCGCTAAGATCCTTAAAATGTTCCAGATAGATTACAAAATAGTTCTGGACGAGGTCAATCATATCGTCGAAGAGCGTTCACAGCAATATAACGCCTCGCTCGATCTCACTCCTCTTGCGAAGCTCGTAATACGGCTCGCCGTGGAAGAAGCGCAGGCGCTCGGCCAGCGTTTTATAAGCCCTGAGCATATCCTGCTGGGCCTTTTAAAATGCGAAGAGGGGATCGCGGCCCGCATATTTTCAAAATTAAAGGTAAACGTAGTACAGGTACAGAAAAAGATAAGGCCCATACTTCTTTCGCACCGCGCCACCACCATCACCAACCGTGAAAATATATCGGTTTCCAAAACTCCCATGTGCGATATTTACGGCGTTGATCTGACTCAAAAAGCCGTCCAGAAAAAACTGGATCCGGTCATCGGCCGCGAGGATGAAATTTCCCGCGTCATACATATCCTTTCCAGGCGCACTAAAAACAATCCGTGCCTCATAGGCGATCCCGGCGTGGGAAAAACA
>JAKPTH010000075.1 GCA_029571125.1 bacterium | reverse complement strand
GGGGCTCGAGGCGGCGATGCATGATCCGCGTGCTTTTTATGCCATGGCGGCCAACTATATGACGGCCAACCGCGGCGCGTGTCATCTGGAATCGCTGGCTTATACTCTGGGCTACGGGCGCTCTTACGATGGGATAGGGCTTCCGGCGCAGTTCGTAAACGATTCCGTTTCAGCGGCTCTTGCCTGCGTCATAACGCAGAATTTTTTCGGGCTGTTCAACCCTCTTGGAATTTGCAAGTTTATAGCGCGCACCGGGTTTTCGATAAACGAAATATCTCGCTGGCTCGAATTGACGGCGGGGCTTTCTTTAACGCCGGCCGAGCTTTTAAAGACGGGCGAACGGATATATAACGAAAAGCGAATATTCAACGTCAGGCTTGGAATATCAAGAAAAGACGATATGCTTCCTCCGCGGCTTCTTTCAAAAAGGCGCGGTTCCGGGCGCGCGGCCGAAAACCTTCCGGACGCCGGGGCTATTTTGAGCGACTACTACAAACTGCGCGGCTGGAGCGAATTCGGCATACCCGGGGCCAAAAAGTGCGAAGAGCTCGGTATTGATTTCAGGCCCTGACGGGTATTTTTAAAGCGCTTCGCTTCGTCGTTAGAAATAATAAAAAAAGCCTTTCGGCTTGACTGCCGAAAGGCTTTTTAGTAAAATGTTTCAGGCTTGCCTGTTTATTTTTTTTCGGACTGTAAAGTTTTATAAAAACAATAGCCGGTGAGAAAAATTACCAGCGTCCAGCAAGCCGTAAAAAAGATCCATCCTGATATAAGCATTACGCATGCACCTGTCCTTTTTTATCCCAAGCTTTTTTAATCAAGAAACAGAAGAAAACTGTTATAGCGGCCATGAGCGCGCGAGCTCCCCAGAGTACAGGCCTGTTTTCGGCTGCGGCGCCCGACATGGTGAGTATGCTATAGCCGTCCTGATAGCCCCATACTATAATGAGGGCGAGAATGAAAACCGGCGTTATATATTTCATTATGTAGTAAAAAATATGAGGTATTTTTATAGTGTGGCCGTGATGCATTTCTTCCCACGCGTTATCCATTCCGAAAATCCAGCAGAAATATGCGATTTCTATGAATCCGAAAAGCGCGAGGCCGAATGTGCCGGCCCAGAAATCCATTTCGTCGAGGAAGCCGCGGTCGAAATAAAAAATTACGGGAATCGCGGCTATAAAAGTTATAGACAGCACGAGCGATACGGCTTTATTATGTGTGTATTCGAGTTCGTCTTTTAAAAACACTATAGCGGGATATGCCAGCGCGACGGATGAGGTTATTCCCGCGAAGAAAAGCAGGCCGAACCACATGGCGCCGAGAATATTGCCCAGCGGGATCTGCTGGAATATTACGGGCATCGAGCTGAAGCCGAGGTTGAATGCGCCGCTTTTGGCTATTTCGGCGGTTTCGGCCGCTCCGAAGAACATGACGGACGCGGGTATCGCGATCGTGCCGCCGAGGATTACTTCGCAGAATTCGTTGGTGGCAGCGGTAGTGAGTCCGGTAAGGACGATGTCTTCGGAGTCTTTGACGAAGCTGGCGTATGTCTGGATAGCGCCGGTGCATATGCTCAGGGTGAAAAATATCTGGCCTGCGGCCGCGAGCCATACGTTCGCGCTGCCGAGCATGCTCAGATCGGGGTTCCATATGAAGCCGAGTCCTTCGAGAGCGCCGGCCTTAACTGGAGTGAGCGTAAGCACCCTTATCGCGAGGATAATGGCGAAAATAACGAGTGTGGGCATGGCTATCTTTGCGAGCGCCTCTATTCCGCTTTCCACGCCTTTATAAAGAACCAGAGCGTTCAGCAAGAATGTTATTAAAAAGAAGATGAAAGCGACAGTGTAGCCGTTAAAGTATGTACTGTTCCAGCTGATGCCGGCTTTTACCGATTCCGCGGGGACCGGCGATTTGAATTTGATTATAATATCGTCGGGTTTCGCGGCGAGAGTGTCGCCGGGGCCAGGATATATGGAAGAAATTTCAGGCGCCGTTACGGCGTTTTTAGAAGGCAGCCGGGTGTCGGCTCCGGCAGAGTGGTAAACCGCGAATTCGCTCGAGCCTTTGACAGGGGCGCCCGAGGCGCCTTTAAACTCGTAATCGAGGCGGTATATTCCTTCGCCGTAATATTTATCGAAAGCGATTATTACTTCGGCGGTAGCCGATGAGGGCTGACCGGCGGGAAGCGGTATGTAAAAATTGCTTTCTTTTTTAGACTTTCCTGTGTAGCTTTCTAAAAAAGTTTCCATGGCCTGGCGTTCTTTTATGCCGCTGTATTTTCCGCTGATAGAAAAATAGCCGTAGGCGAGCGTCCAGGATTCTATGTAGTTGTAATAAGTGACTATGAGAAGGGGAAGGACTATGCCCATCACGCCTATATATTTTGAAACCGGATTTTTCCATATGCGGTTGAACACGGCGGGAATGGTTCCGTGGCCGTGACGGCCTCCGAAGCGTCCGATGGCCCATTCTAACCACATCAGCGGAATGCCGAGGAAGATGAAAGCTATGAAATAGGGTATCATAAAGGCGCCGCCGCCGTTAGCGGCCGCTTTGCAGGGGAATCTGAGAAAGTTGCCGAGGCCGACGGCGTTACCGGCCATGGCCAGTATCAGGCCGAGCTTCGAGCCCCAGGCTTCGCGGGGAGCCGCTGAAGTTTCAGGCCCGAATGAATCGTTATCGTCGGCGGCCTGGTTGTTTAAATCGTTTTTACTTTCTTCGGTCATTTTAAAAGAACCTCCGTTTATTAATGTTTAATCTAGAAAACCGGTTTCCGTAAATCATTGCGGCGTGGGGCGGAATGAGGAACCGCCGTTTTTGAAATAAAACGAGTGTATTATACATAATTTTATTTTCGAAATCAAGAAATTTAAAGAAAAAATAAAACGCCCGGATTTATTAAAAACGGGCGTTGTAATATATTCAATTTTTGTAATATATTTTTGCGTCAGCGAACCGGCGGTTTCGATAGAAGCTTTATGGCATGCGAAGAATTATATATATCATTTTTACCAAAATATACCTCCGCTTGAAAAATCACCACATTTTATTGAAGTTTTAATAGATTGCTTGAATTCCGCTTTTTTATTGTCATCGTCTTTAGCCTTTATTCTGGCGAAAAAATTTACCAGGGATCCGATTTCTTGACTTGAGTTTAGCTGCGAATGAATGGCCTTGCTGCTGATATGTATAAAATCCACATCGGACAAAACCACTTTGCCTGGAGCCGGCATAAGCGCTTCATCGTCCTCTGCTGTCGGAGCGGGAGAGCCGGGCGCCAGTTGCCTTATGTAATTCAGCTTTCCGTCTTGAAGCGTGAGTTGTACAACTATTTTATAACCTGTAGAAGTGCCTGTGGACGTTGATTTGGTGAGTTTGTTAATAGGGAATTTCATAATAGTTTGAAGATTGGCCTGCGATTTGGCTACGCTTAAATTAACGGGCGTGTTTACATTAGAAAATGGATCCACGAAGTTTTCGGAGGCGGAGCAGCAATAGGCAAGCATGGCCGGCGCTATAGTCAATTCTTGATCCGGATTCGTAACGGTATAATCTACGGTTATTAGGTCGGACGCCTTGTGAAGGTCTTCCCGGAGCATTTTAAAGAAAAGCTGGGATTCTTTAAGGCGTTCGGAATGCCACATGGAGGAGCCGACGTTTTTCGTGCCCTGCGATATCATCTGAGATACCAGCGTGAACGCGAGGCCTATAACCGCGACGCTAACCAGTATTTCCATAAGCGACATGGCTTTTTGCATATTATTAAAATTTAATATTCTTCTTGAAAATTCCGTTTTTTTGTTCATAGCACACCCCGTTTATTTAGTTGAGTATAGGCTCGTTGAGGTTGAGTATTTTATCGGCCGAAAGTTTATAGTCCTGAAACGTTCCAAGGTAAAGCCTTTTATTTTTTTCGATCTCGAGCATGGTGAAATTGCGGTTGGTGACGGTTATGCCGCGGGCGATTTCAAGCATTCTGACCGCTTCTTTGGGCATTTTCATATAATCGTATATCAAAGCCAGATAATATGCGGCGCGCTGATTGTTCGGAGTCATCTTCAGTACGGTTTCAAATGAAAGGCGCGCCTGATCGTAGGTTTTTTTGCGGTAGTAGCAAAGGCCGAGCGTGTGATAGGCTGAAACGTTTGATTTATCGAGCGAAATGGCTTTGGTGAGATTGAGTATCGCTCTTTCGAAGTTCGATTTGTTGTAATGTATCATGCCTTTTTCATAATAGTATTTCGAATCGTACATTCTGAAAGTGAAAAAGCGTGTAATTACGCCTTCGAAAGCGTAATCCACTATTTCGTAAGAACGGTAAGCGATTAAGCTTAGAATAGCCAGCTGAATAAAAGTGGTCATGATCAAAAGTTTATAAAGCCTGAACAGCAGTTCGTAATAGTATCCTCTTATCTGCGGCTTGAATTCAGCCGCGAGATCCTCTTTTACTCTGAGGGTTTTAAAAGTTTGATAGCTCTGGACGTAATCCTGTCTTTCATAAAAAATTTTGGCGAGCAGGAACATCGTTTCGTCTGAAATGCCGGTAAACTCGAGGCTCGATTTCAGCACCGATTCGGCTTCGTCGTGTCTGTTGTGGGCGAGGTAGTATTTTGAAATGGAAACCATATGTTTCGAAAAGTTTTTGT
>JAKPTH010000060.1 GCA_029571125.1 bacterium | reverse complement strand
GGAAGCGCGACCGTCGGCGGCATAGACACGGCAGTCGCTATATTGAACTTAGTCGACAGGAGCACCGAAAAACAGATCGTCGAAACGCTCGAAACCATGGCCACGGAGCTCGCGGAAGAGATCAAAAAGAAAATGTTCCTCTTCGAAGACGTCATACTCATCGACGACCGCGGCATACAGCGCATCATACGCGAAATCGAAATCAAGGACCTCGCGCTCGCGCTCAAGGGCTCGACCGACGAAGTCAAGGAAAAGTTCATGAAGAACATGTCCAAGCGCGCGGGACAGATGCTCGCCGAAGACATAGACCTGCTCGGGCCGGTGAGATTGCGCGACGTCGAAGACGCCCAGCAGAAGATCGTCAACGCCATAAGGCGCCTCGAAGATTCCGGCGAAATAGTCATAACCCGCGGAGGAGCTGAGGAAACAATTGTGTAGTATCGTCAAAAACTTTAATTTTGATGACCGGCCGATAATTATCGATTCCTCGAAATCGCTCGAAAAGATCGAAACTTCGAACGTGCTCGTCAAGCTCCAGCAGGACATTGACCGCCTTAACGAAGAAATAAAAAACCTGAACCTGCAGGCCGAAAATATAATCAAAAACGCCAAGGTGCATGAAGCCAATATCCGCCACAGCGTCGAGCAGTACAAAAAAAACGAGCTCGAGAAAACGCATAAGATATGCGAGGAGATAAAAGAAGACACCCGCCGCGAAGCCTTCGACAAAGGCTACGCCGAAGGCCGCGCGGAGGCCGCCGAGCGCGCCAAATCGATACTCGAAGGGATCGAGCAGGTGCTCAAGGAAGCGCTGAAGGAAAAAGACGAAATTATAAAAAAAGCCGAACAGCAGATCGTCGAACTTGCAATGGCTATCTCAAAAAAAATAACCAAGTGCGAAGTGCTTCTCAACCGCGACGTTATATATTACTCTGTTAACGAAGCCATATCTAAAATAGTGGACCGCGATACGCTTAACATTTACATGAATTTGAAGGACATCGCCGCTTTCACTCAAAAAAAAGAAGATATCTTAAAATCGCTCCCGGTGGACTCAAAAGTTAAAATAATCGAAGACAACAATATATTGCCCGGCGGATGCATCATTTCCACGAATATGGGCAATATCGACGCCACCATATCCAGCCAGATGCTCGAAGTTGAAAAGATGCTCGAAGAAGCCTTGCGCCAGGAAGAAGAAGAGCAGGAAGCCACGAAGCGGGCGTAAAGGCGGGCGCGCGGTTTCATGAAAGAGGCTTTTCATGCGCGTAATAATTTTATCTTTCCGCTTCGCGGAAAAAACATTAAAGGCTTATGGAATTTAATTTCAATAAATACTACCAGATACTGGAAAAAATAGACCCCATCAAATTGAACGGGCGCGTCACGCAGCTCGTGGGGCTCATTATCGAGTCCCTCGGGCCGAACGTATGTCTGGGCGAGATATGCATGATAAAGCCGCGCGGGCACAATCTGCCTCCTATAGCGGCCGAAGTGGTCGGTTTCAAGGAGAGCAAGGTCCAGCTGATGCCTCTGTCGGAGCCCACCGGGATCGCGCCCGGCTCCGAAGTTGTCGCCACCGGCGCGCCGCTCAAGGTAGGCGTGGACAGGCGCCTGCTGGGCAGGATAATCGACGGCCTCGGCCGTCCGCTCGACAATCACCCGCCGATAAACAATCCGGAAAATTTTTATTCAACTTTCAACCAGCCGCCAAATCCGCTCGCCAGGCCCAGAATTTCGAAACCTCTGGTTACGGGCGTCAAGTGCATCGACGGCCTTATAACCATAGGCAAAGGCCAGCGCGTCGGCATATTCGCCGGCTCCGGCGTAGGAAAATCCACGCTGCTGGGCATGATAGCGCGCAACACCAGCGCGGATATCAACGTTATA
>JAKPTH010000055.1 GCA_029571125.1 bacterium | reverse complement strand
GGCGATTTTTCCGGCGACGGCTCCACGACGCGTTCGGGAACCATAACGGCCAAAATCTCCGCCCGCGTCACTAAGATTTACCCCAATGGCAACCTTGCCATAGAAGGCAAGCGCAGCATCAGAATAAACGACGAAGTGCAGGACATTACGATAAACGGCATCGCGCGCACGCTCGATATAACATCTGATAATACGATATTATCCACGTTTTTAGCCGACGCCCAGATAAAGTATAAAGGAAACGGCGTCGTAGGGACCGTTAACAGGCCCGGCGTAATTAAAAGAGTATCCGATTGGCTTTTTTAACGGCGATCGAAAAGAAAAAATATAGTTAAGTATAGGCGGTATGTAAATGGTAAAAACCCAAAAACGATCGAATGGAAAGAAATTGATGAAAGCTTTTGCGGCGGCTTTATGCGCGGCTTTTATCGTTAATTTTTTATCGGTGTCTTATGCGGGAATAATAACGCGCATCAAAGATATCGCCAGAATCGGCGGAGTGCGCGAAAACCAGCTCGTGGGTTACGGCGTGGTCGTAGGCCTTGAGGGCAGCGGCGACAAGAACATCATGACCGCGCAATCGATCGTAAATATGCTCAAGTCATTCGACGTTACGCTGGACCCGAAGACTTTGAAGGCCCAGAATTCCGCCGCGGTAATGGTTACGGCCAATATCCTTCCGTTCATGAGCGAAGGCGATAAGCTCGACGTCGTGGTTTCGTCGATAGGCGACGCCAAAAGCATTCAGGGCGGAGTCCTTTTGCAGACGCCGCTCAAGGGCGCCAACGGCAAGGTTTACGCCGTAGCGCAGGGGCCGGTTTCGCTCGGGCAGCTGGGTTCGAGCCAGCAGTCGGCGGGCGGAGTCAAACTTCATCCCCTGGTCGCCAGGATCCCCGGCGGGGCGCTTATAGAAAGAGAAATATCGAGCGATTTTGTCGCCGACGAAAAGATCGAGATCGTTTTAAATAAAAAGGATTTTTCAACCGCCAATGCCGTTTCCGCGGCCATCTGCGACAAGTTCGGCGAAGGGTTCGCCAGGGCGAAAAACGCCGGCGTAGTTACCGTGAAGGTTCCTTCGAGCTTCGAAGACAACGTAGTGGGATTTCTCGCGGCAGTCGAATCACTCAGCGTTCAGACCGACAACGCTTCTAAAATTGTCATAAACGAAAAGACCGGCACGATCGTGCTGGGCGATGACGTGAGAATCAGCCCCGTGGCTATTTCTCATAACGGAATAAAACTCAAAGTCGCGGAAGCACCTGCCGCCGCTCCGGCTCCGGCCCAGGCGCAGGCGCAAAACCAGCAGCCGGCGCCGGGTAATGCTGCGGCGGCGCGCGCGCGAGGCGGCGGAGAAAAGAATATAATTTACCTTAACGCCGGCTCCACCGTGCGCGATATGGTTGACGCCCTTAATGAAATGGGCGCGTACGCCAAGGACATTATCGCGATTATCCAGGCCATGAAGGCAGCCGGCGCCATCCAGAGCGAAATAGAAGTAATTTAGCGCGTCGCGCTTTAAAATACCTGAAAGCGAGTGTATTATAAAAAATGAATATATCCGGCCTGAAAGTGGCGATAGTGCATTACTGGCTCGTAAATATGCGCGGGGGCGAAAAAGTCATAGAAGAACTGCTCGATATTTTTCCTGACGCCGAAATATTTACTCTGGTTTATGATAAATCTAAAATTTCCGATAAAATAAATTCCCGTAAAATTCATACGTCTTTCATTCAAAACCTGCCGTTCGGCGTTTCCAGGTACCAGCATTTTTTTCCGCTTTTTCCATTTGCCATGGAGCAGTTCGATCTTTCAAAGTTCGACCTGGTGATAAGCTCCGATTCGGGCTTTTCGAAAATGGCGCTGAC
>JAKPTH010000047.1 GCA_029571125.1 bacterium | reverse complement strand
TGCGATTTTTGCGGGTTCGCCGAGCTCGCTCTTGCCGATTTCATCGATCATGGCTTTCACACCGAGAATATTTAAAAGCTGGTCTATGGCCGGATCTACCAGCTCGCCTATTTTTTTCTGCACGTAAGCTTTGACGTTTATCGAATCGCAGATCTGCTTTTTGATTTTGTTCGCAAAGGCCAGCGACAGCGTTTCTACGAATTTGAAGATCAGTTTAGGCGTTTCCGGGGCCGATGCGCTTATCAGGCGTGAAACCCTTGAAATCACTTCCACGCTGGAAGTGGCGTCATCGATCGCCGAAACGTCTGCCGCGGACAATATGCCGTATTTTTTTAAATTTTCGGCGTTGTTTTTGACGTAGCTTTTTATTTCGGTTTCTTCGAGGAAGCCGCTCGCTATACGCGATTTTAAGGCCTTGCAGTCGGCCGGCGATTTGGTGAGTATATAATCTTTTAAAAGAAGCGCCGCCGCGATTTTATCTTTAGCTCCCGAGTAATCCTGGGCGATTTTAGACGCATAAATGTCCTGCGTCTGCCTTTTTACTTCGCCGTCGAGCTGCGACATCAAGTTCGGATAAAGAGAGTTCACCCTCGATAACGCTTCGTTGGAAAGCGCGGTCATGAGATTGTTGTTTATGTCTTCGAAGGCCAGCTTTACGTTGCTGGCTTTTTTCAATGAGTTGATCCAGTTGAGAAATTCCAGCTGCGAAAGATTTATCGTGAGCGGGTCGGTGAATTTTAAAGCAACCGGCCCGACTTTTGTGTATTTGGGGTTCTGGTTCCAGAACGGCTGGTTTTTAAAAGCCACTTCGTCTCTTATATAAACTTTATCTTCCTTGTATGATTTTTGCGATACGTGCGTCAGCACGTTTGCTGCTTCGGCGCATATTTTCACGTCCACGCCGAGCATATGCTTTGCGATATCGCTTATTCCGACTATCGGCGGCATATTTATTTTAGTGAGTTCGAAAGCGCTTATTTTATTGAAAACTTTAGTTTCCGCCAGTTTCGGCTGAGTTTTGAAAACGCCGGCCGAATCGTCATAGGAGCCCGGATCGTATTTGCTGGCGTTCCTGGTGAGCTGCTGCTTCGAAGAATCGTAGAGGTATTCCACTTTCATCATAGCGAGCTGGGCGGACTGCTTGGCGTCTTTTTCTTCTTCTATAAAGCGGTCGAGCGTCAGAGACGACGGCGTGATAACCACGGAACCCCGTCTGGCCGACTTGATATCGTTTGAAAGATACTGCATGGCGAAATTCGCCACTTCCTCGACCTCGTTTTTCTGCACCAGCGTTAGTATCTGGCGGTTCTGCGACTGCATGTAAAAGTAGAAGATATTGAAAACCATCATTAAAATAGTCACAGCGAGAAGAGTTTCGACCAGCGTGAAGGCCTTTTTCGCCCTGGGGCCGTAAATAAAGTTGCTATTCACAAGTCCGTCTCCTTCTTTATAAATTAAAAATTCTTTTTTTATACGTTGACTCTTATGCATTCGTTTTGCTCGACGAAGCGCGCCCCGTGTTTTATAAGACGAAATCGCGGTGCACTATCGACGAAAGCGTAACGTAACGCTGATCGGCTTTTTTGGGTGAAAAATCTCCGTCGTACCACCACACGTTGACTTCTATCATCACCATATCGTCGCTGGATTCGACCTTTGAAAGCGTGGCTTTTCTTTTGAATTTGTCGAATTCGCGGTTGACGTTTCTGTGGTCGCGCTCGAATTGGGTGGTGACCATTTCGGTCTGCCCCGATTCCGGCAGCAGTTTGAAATTGTCGCCTCCGGCGAGAACCGATCGAAGTTCGGCGAAAGAACTCGCGGAATAGTGCTCCACGGCGTCCTGCGCTAGCCGCATGCCCATCTGGATGTCCTGTATATTGATGGTGTATTTTACGGTCGTGCCGAAAAGATTGACCGAAGGTATTATAGTTATTGCCAGGATCACAAGAGCTATCATGACTTCTAAAAACGAGAACCCGTTTACGCCGTCCATGAACTTATTTTTTAACGTTTTAATTTTATTCATTTTTTTCACCTTGCTTTGTTTTTCGCTACATGGAATTTTTTAATATGCTTGAGCCGCGCGTTATTCCACCCGGTTTATTTTAAAAGTGCTGAATTGTTCCGCCAGGACGGCGCGGTAACGGTCGGGGGCGAACCGGCCCACGTGCGGTATCAGGCTTAAAAACGAGCACGTGGTTATCTCGGGAGTGTACCATATTGTAAGATCGGCATTGATTTTGGTGGGGTCGAATTTCTCGCATACGAGGTTTCCGATTATGTGCGAAGCCGATCCGCTGGTTTCCACGCCTTCTTTGGCGTAAACCGGCGCCATTATACGCGACTTGGACATCGGCGAAATAATCAACTTTTTAAAGCAGACTATAACGAACGGCACGATCCGTCCGCCTTCGCCGTGGACTATTTTGCTTCCGTCGTAACTGTCTTTGGTCATAGGAAGGTGCAGCACTTCGCCTTTAATGGTGAGATTGCCGTTGACCACCAGCTGGCCCGCGCCGTAAAAGCTGCTCGCGTCTAAAATGAGGTCGCCGTCTACGTATATCACGCCGTTTATTTTTATGATACGGTTTTCATCGCGTATCGCCGAGTCTTTATTGAACGCCACTCCGTCTTTATATATGAGGCTAGCTTTTTTCTTGTACTGGTCGGGTTCGTATATGTTTTCTATTATGCCGTCCACTTTGGCCTCTGCCGGCTTCTGATAAAAAGCGTAAGAATACCCGTAGGATTCAGTGTTGTAATAATAACCGCCGAATTTGAGCGTGCACGGAGGAAACGGCACCGGCACGGTGAATATTACGCCTTTCATGCTCCTGATCTGCTTGGTCACGTTTCCGTCGATGCGAAGCTTCATGGTCGGGAAAAGGCACCAGTCGCCGAAAAGCCTCACTTTGGGCTTTTTTAGCATGCCGTCGATGGCGGTTACGACAAGATGTCCGACAGCGTAAAATCCTATCGAAGGCGAGGGCAGAAATGACGGCAGGACCGAGACGTCCACGGGAAAATTCGGAATGAAAGTGGTCGGCATGTATGTGTGCACCGTGCCTACCGGGCCGAATACCAGTTTGAATATGGGAAGGTATTTAGGATAAATTAAAAGTATGTCGTTTAAGCCCGTCGGCATCTCCTGCTGCTCCGGTCCGCCTATATAGCACAGCCCGGGGAATCTGACTATTTGAGAAGTGAAAGTGCCTTTGAAAAAATTGACTATATCGTCCGGAAAATTGAACTGGCCTGTATAACCGTAATCGAGGCTTATATTATTTAATTTGAATATTCCGTGGTGGTTGAACCCCCAGTCGTCCGAAGAGTATTTCTTTTTGTCGCCGTTGAGCCAGTAGAAACTGTAAAGCGGATTGGCGGCGGCCATATCCACTATTTTTATGTCGCGTGAAGCTTCTACGGCCGTTTTAAAGGCTATATTGCTTCCGGCGGGCACGAAATCGACGCGGCATTTGAAAAAGAGCGTGGCGGTTTTTTCTATGACGATATTTCCGGTTATGGGTTTAATGTCCGGAACGTGTATGAGATTGGTTACCGACTTGAGGGCGCTTTTTAACATTGAACTTATGTCGATGTGGATGTCGAGCACCTTCAGGGAATTTTTGAGCGAATCCGTAACGAAGGAGATGAGCGTATCCACCGGCGGCGGCACGGAGCTCGCCACTAATTTGGATATCATGCTGCCCACGGGAATGTCTATTACAAGATTGCCGATCCCGAGAAAGTCGAAAAGCTGGCTTCCGAGTTTATTTACGTAGTCGTGAAGGGATTCGTCGAATTTTGCGCCCTTCCAGAGTACGCAGCCCTTATCGGAAACTATGGGTTTCATTTCGCGCAGTTCTATGTCGCAGCTGACTTTAGTTTTAGCGGCGTCGCCGCCCATTCTGGAGATAAGCGCGGTTACGCCGGGCAGTTTTGAAATATCGAGCGTTTGCTTGTACCAGCCGGGGGGAAGCAGCATGTCCGGCGAAACCGTCAGCGTAAGCTCGGCGCCCGGAATATAAGTGCCGGAAGTGGTTCCGGCGCTGGCTATGAGCGAAGGAATTCTAAGCCTGGCGAACCACGAGGCGTCGCCGCTTTTAAAAATATTTACGATATCTTTGATGAACTGGAAAGGGTTTACGTTGTTAAAGTCGTTCATCTGGCGGCCTATGTGAAAGATCGCCGCGCTGATGGCGCCTTCGGCGACCAGTTTTGATTTTTCTATATTGACGATGTGGAAAGTTTTTGCGTCCTGGTTGTTCTGGTAACTGATGAAAAAATAAGCCAGTACGCTCATTATAAAAACGGCCGTCAGCGCGAGAGGTATGGCCATGCCTTTATTTGCAGAGCGTTTCGCCGTTTCAAGCCCGCCGGCGGCCGTTCGTTTATCTTTGAATAAAAACTTTTTCATTCTGTATCAATCCTTTGATTAAAAATCTTTGTTGGGCAGTTTGAAATTAAGGTTCGGCCTGTCCGTTTCAAACCGCTTGATGGCGCTCTGGGCGACGGGAGAAACGCTTTTAAGAGCGTTCGCTTTATCGGGAAAGGTTTTCAGATAGAATTGCGTGTTTACAACCGAAAGAGCTCCCCATGCGCGTTTTTCCTGGACGCTGTCGCCCGTGAGCCTGTAAATGTTGACGATATGGCTTAGCGCGGCCGACTTTACGCAAATATTGTCGGTATTCTGCGCCGTCGAGCGGAGCAATTTAAGCGCGTCGTCGTAGCTGCCGTTTTTTATCATTTCGGCGGCGTTCTTAATGGATGTATTGTTCTGCGCCTGACGCATGAGAGGCATCATTTCGTGGTTGAAGTCTATGTCGTCGAGCTTGGTCATCAATTTTTCCTCTACGAATGTATCGAAGTGAGAAGGAGCCATCGGACCGAGTTTCGCCGTATGCGCTTTATAGTATGACGTGTCGTCCCATGTGAAATGCGCTTCGCGCACAGCTCTTATGTGGGAAAACTTATTTTTTGGAAGCACCACCGAAAGAGTTTCGTGATGATCGAAAAGGTATCCGTCTTTGGGAACCTGGATGTTTTGATGAGTTGATTCAAGCGGGGATTGAGAAGCCAGAGTGAAGACCGTGTGATCGGTTTTTCCGTCTTTTTGGGTATAAGTGAAGCCTTCGAAGGGTTTGTCTTCGTGTTTGTAGCTGTGCCGTCCGAGCGTCAGAAAATAAGTCAGAAAAATGGCGAACACGAAAATTAAAATCAGAAGCGCCGTTAAAAAGTGATTTGGTTCCTGTTTGTCGTTCATAAAGATCACCGTTTTTAAAAAATTTTACTTGATTGAATGTGATTATATTACAATATTTTAATAAATTCAAGAAAAAAATCGAAAGTCAAGAAAATAGCAAGATTAATGCTTGACAGGGTATTTTAATCGTGTTAAAATTTTCCGATTTTTATAAAAAAAATGGAGGCTTATGGCAAAATACGCTATAATTATCAGCGCGCTGGATACGGCAGGGCTTAATATCAAAGAAAAACTTCTGGCCTTGAATCGCTTTAAACCGGCCGAAGGAAGTTTCGACGGTTATGAAATTTTTTCATCCGGGTGCGCTCGTATTTATACGATAGAATGCGATACGGTGTTCGCCGAACGCATCGACGAAAAGATCGAAGCGGATTGCTTTATTTTTGCGACCCGCCACGAAGCGTCCGCCGGAATCCCGACGCTTTCGGCGCACGCTCCGGGAAATTTCGGCCGCGCGGATTTCGGCGGCGGCGATAAGAAATTGTGTCCCGCTCCCGCCTTGCTTTTGAAAAAGGCCCTTAAGGCCCTCGAAAGGCATAAGCCCGACGGGTTTACGGTGACCATGGAAGCGACTCACCACGGCCCCTATATAGAAAAACCGGCGATGTTCGTAGAAATCGGCTCTAACGAAGAATGCTGGCGTTCGGACGCCGCCGGGCGGGCACTTGCGGAGGCCCTCGCCGAGCTGATCTGCGAGCCTTCCGCCGGGGAGGATTTCGTGCCCGCGGCGGCGATCGGCGGGCCTCATTACTGCACGGCGTTCAACCGTTATATGCAGGGGCCCGATTTCGCTTTCGGGCATGTATGCCCGAAATATAACGCGGGAGAGCTCGACGAAGCGATGATTTTGCAGATGGCCGATAAAACTGTTCCGCGCGCCACGCTGTTTTTCATCGATTGGAAGGGCATTGGTTCGGAATCTCGAAGCGGCGTGATCGGCATAATAGAAAAACTCGGCTTCGAATACAGGCGCGCTTGAAATGTAAAAAAAGCCTTTGGAAGGGAAATTGGCCGTTTCGCTATAAATTAAAATCGATATTTCTTTACAAAACCTTCAGGTTGTGATATAATGTTTGGTATTTAAAGCGGTCCGCGCTTTAAAGTATAGCGAAACTAAAAAAATAAAATTTCAGGGCTTGGGTATTTTAATTAAATAAAGTCCAACTAAAGTAAAGAGGTGTTGTTAATGATCGAAATCAGGATTCATGGCCGCGGCGGACAGGGCTCAGTTACCGCAGCCGAACTGTTAGGTTTTGCCGCTTTTAACGCCGGAAAATACGTTCAGGCGTTCCCGTCGTTCGGTTCGGAACGCATGGGCGCTCCCGTTAGAGCGTTTTTAAGAATAGCCGAAAAAGAGATCCGCGTTCACTCGCAGATCTATACTCCGGACTACGTTATCGTGCAGGACCCCACTCTGCTGGCGACCGTTCCGGTGCTTCAGGGATTAAAACCGGACGGAGTAGTTATAATAAACACTAAAAAAACTCCCGAAGAATTAAATCTCGATACCAAATGCAAAGTTATAACCTTCGACGCGTGGGAAATAGCCACCCGCGTTATCGGCCGCCCAATAGCCAATACTATTCTCATGGGCGCGTTCGCGGCGGCATCGGGCCAGATACCTTTCGAAGGCATTGAAAAAGCCATCAACGCGAGATTCAAAGGCGAAATAGCCAAAAAGAATATCGCGGCCGCAAAAGAAGCTTATGAATTAGTTAAAGGAGGCAAAAATGAGTCTAAATCACGGAGCAATTCTTAAACCAGGTTCTTCAAGAAATAATAAAACGGGTAACTGGCGCAATACGAGGCCGGTTTACAAACACGATAAATGCACCGGATG
>JAKPTH010000041.1 GCA_029571125.1 bacterium | reverse complement strand
ATGTCCAGCGCGGCGCAGCCGCCTACCGCTATAACCCTTTCGTAGAAAGGCCCGGATTTTATTACTGGAATCTGTTCGCAACGGTTGTCGGGCGCTAACGCGCACCGTCCCGCGTCTTTCACTTTGGGATAATTGAACGGGTCGGTCACTATAAGCACGCCTTCGCCTGAGAGTCGCGATACTAAAGATTTTATAGTTTCGTTCCGGAATTCCAGTTCCGGAAGCTTTTGCGCGGTTTTATCCATTTCAGTCCTCCAGATATTCAAGCGGCCGCGGCGCCGGTTCGGCGTTTACGCAGAAAGGATTGGCGGCCGAGCGCCCCGAAAGCTTTTCGATCTCCATTTCAAAGTTGATTCCCGAGCACCTGTCGCGGTATTCGATGCATTTTTCGCACCGCTCGCGAAGCGATAAAAGCCATCTTCTGAACCCGTCGAGTTTTTTCGAAGAGCGCCACACGTCTATGATGCGGTCGTTCGGATATCCGCCAAGCCGGAAATTTTCGCCCTGGTATATGGAATAGTGGTGAGGCCAGTAGCCGGCGTCGGATGATATCGAAATCGCTATATTGCCATATGGAAAACTCACGTCCGGAAATTTTGGATTGCGTGCGCCGGCGGATTTTGGCGAGTAAAAGCCCGAATGCGAAACGTGGATTTCGGGAAATTTTTTCCACAATTCCAGCGCCTGCTTTGCCGATTCGGCATGCTCGCAGAAATCCAGCGATATTTTAGAGTTGCCGGCGCCTTTTCCGAGCGAGCGCATATAAAACAAATTTACGGCCGTGCCGTATTGCTTTACTATTTCGAATATTTGAGGCATCTCGGCCGAATTCGCCTTCGTCAATATAGTGTTGAACCTGAGTTTGATTCCCGCCGCTTTCATAAGTTTCATGGAGGCCATAAGCTTTTCGAAAGATCCGGCACCGCGCAGTTCGTCGTGGGTGCGGCCGATGCCGTCCAGGCTTACCGTTACCTGCTCGAGAGCGAGTCCGGCGATTTTTTCAACAGTACCGGCTGCGTCGGAGTAAATTCCGTTAGTCTGAAGGGAAACGGCGAAGCCCAGTTTTTTCGCGTGAGACAATATTTCGTGCCAGCCGTTTTTTACGGTAGGTTCGCCGCCCGTGAATCTTACGTTGATAACTCCTATGGAATGCAATTCGTCGAGAATTGAAATCCATACGCCGGCCGGTTCGCCTTCTGAATCCGTTCCCGCGGCGCCGGTGAAGCAATGGCGGCAGTTGAGATTGCATTTTTTAGTCAGCTCTATATAAACCTGAACCGGGGCGGATACTATATCAGGCCTTTCGCAGCCGGGAAATAAAGGGATCCTGCGGCCGATCTTAGCGGACGCTTCGCCGTTAAGCGTTTCGACGAATTTATAACTCATCGTTTCAGTATCGAACAATATGCCGCCGAATTTTTCTTCGCGGAAGATTATCATGGTTAAAGGCGCCTCAACGCTTCTATTTCTGCCTCGCTTATATACCGCTTCTCGTTTATCTTTTTATAAGCTATTTTTACCAGTTCAACGAGCTGGACGTTGTTTAAATAAGGGTTTATGTTAACGGCTGGAATGCTCGAGTAGCGTGAAAATTTCTCTTCGGCGAAGTCTTCCGGCTTTCCGGCCCGTGACGATTCAAGTCCGGCTTTTTCGTCGTTATTATATATTTTCGTTTTCCAGAGGCCGTCCTCGAATTTTTTAGACATTTCGGTGCCTGCGTATAGATTGGTTACGAAGAATGTGCAGTCGCGCATATCGTTCTTTTTAAGATCGACGGCGAAATTGATAGTTTCGGCCATTTCGCCGACCGTTTCGTCCGGAAATCCTATCATGAAAAAACATCTGCAGTAAATGCCGTATTTATGGAAAAGAGCTACGTTTTTCATAACCGTGTCCAGATTTAAAAACTTTTTAAGCTCTTTTTGTTTTTTTGCGCTTCCGGTTTCAACGCCCATTGAAACGAAGTTACAGCCGGTTTCGGAGAGCTTCTTAACGGTTTCTTCCGAAATGTGATCGGCGCGGCCGATGCAGCTGTAGTTTACGTCTATATCCGCTATCTTGCTAAAAAAATCGTCGATCCATTTTTTATCGGCGAAGAAAGAATCGTCGAGAAAACCTATATTTATTTTTCCGAATATTTTTCTGTGGTGCTTGATTTCGTTAATGATTCTTTCCACCGAGTGGCGGCGGACCCTGCCCGGCCACAAAAAAGGCGAGGCGCAGTAAGTGCAGCGGAAAGCGCAGCCTCGGGAAGTGGTCATGAAAATGGAACGCGGCACTGAAAGCTTTTCCTGAAGAGCGAAATAAGGCTTCATGTCGATGAGCGAATAATCAAGGAAAGGCAGCGCGTCGAGGTTTTCTATATAAGATGTTTTAGGGTTGGTTATTAATGCGCCGCCGGTTTTATATGCTATTCCATCGATTTTTTCAAATTTTTCCTTTCCGGCGGACAATATTTCGTAAAGCGAATATTCGCCTTCGCCTATGACTCCCATATCAACGGAATCATTGGCCAGTATTCTATCGGGCGCGGCCGTCATTAAAGGGCCTCCACCGATCGTCTTTATGCCGGGCGCGATTTTTTTTACTTCGTCGCATAATTTTATGACGCCGTCATGGCTGCCCTGATAAAAAGAAACGCCGAGAAATCGTGGGTTTATGGCCGCCGCCTTTTCAGCCGCCGTCTTTAGCGGCATGTTTTCGCAGCCGGCGTCTATTATACTCGCCTTGAGGCCTCTTGAGTTTATGTACGAAGCAAGATATAAAAGATTAAGCGCAGGCTTTATGTCCATGCGCGATTCCCTGTCCCAGGTTAGAGGATTGGCCAGAAATACTATATCGGTGTTTTTATAATGCATATAAGGACCGTGTCTCCATTTTATTAATCGTTAATAGCTAATCGCTGAAAGCGTTAAGTCCGTCGCGACGGGTTACGGAGCTTTTTAAGGCCTCCGGGTTATTTCATGACGGCTATTTTCAACTGATAGATCGAAACGAGCCCGTCGAGAATGAATTGTACGCCTATGCATAAAACTATGAAACCCATCATTTTTGTCAGGGCGTTTATTAACGTAGAACCCATGTAGCCGACGATTTTAGCAGAAAGCCTCAAAATGAGATATGAAATTAAGGCCACTAAAAGTATGGATAAAAATATGGCGGCGTAGTGCTGAACGTTTCTGGCCTTAGAGCTCATGCCCAGAATTACCGCTATGGCTCCGGGCCCGGACAGAAGCGGCATGGCTATAGGCGAAAAAGCCACGTCGTTTTTTTCCACTGATTCGATATGTTCGGCTTCGCTGAGTTTTTTTCTCTCGTCGAGCATCCCTTTAGCGGCCGTTATCATCATGAGCCCGCCGGCTATTTTAATGCCTTCGATCGATATCGAGAAAAAATTCAATATGAACGAGCCGGCCGCGAGAAAAACGGTTAATATCACGAGCATATAAATGGAAGCTTTCAAAGCCTGCTTATTTTTCTTGCCGACGCCGTCCCTGGAAGTGATCGAAACGAATACCGGCGCCGCGCAGAACGGGTCGACTATCGAAAAAAGAGATATGAAGCTGGTTATAAAAAAATTTGCGATTTCATTCATTGCCTGTCCTGCCGTATATTGCGATAAATTACCATTAAAAACCGGGCTCTTATTAGCCCGAAAATAATTTGAGGGCCATTATACCATACAAACGAGAAAAATAAAAGCGGTATTTAAAAGCCGGGAAATATCTCTTTTATTTAAAGAAAAACTGTTGTATAATCAATCATACAGCCATACCGAAACAGGAGCTTTTTATGAAACTTATATGTCAAATTTCAGTGACGGCCGCGCTGATAATATTTACGGCCGTTTCCGCCTTAGCGTCCGGCGCCGCTTCCGAATCGGAACCGGGCATCTCAAAACTTGAAAAGCCCTCCGCGCCGTGGAAGGATAACGGCGGCATCGAAAAACTAGAAAAAATAGAAAATCCCCTTTCGGGCGAAGGCATGAACATGAAGGCGAAAGCTCCGGCAATAAAAGAAAAGCCGTCCGACCCGAAAGATAAAGCGTCATCCTCGGCTTCCGAAGGGCCTTATGGAAAATCGTCCGAAAAACTTTTGCAGACGCTGACCGCCGCCGCCGCCGACCGGAAAATAGACGCAGCAGAAGCCCTGCAGTTTTCCAGAGACATCACGGCTATATTGAACCGGCCGAATGTATCTTCCGAATACGCCGTAACTATCAAAAATGACGCTATAGCTATTATCGAAGCCCTGGACATATCCGTCGCCGAAAAACAGCCGCTTAAAAATTATATTGAAACTATCGCATTCGGGGCTGAACTGGATACGGCCGGATTAAAAGCCGCTGCCGCTCCGGCGGAAACGACCGGGCCCGGTGAAACTTCCGAAACCGGCGTCAAAGAAGCGAGACGAAGGATAGAAGAAATCCGCCGGCAAAAAAACGCCGTGCGCGAGAAGATTGAAGCTATCAAAAAAGGCCGTTAAGCGGGTGTGAATAAAACGGCATTATTTATGGCTTTTAATTTTTTAAAACCATTCGGTATCTGGCAGTGTTGGAACGCACTTTTTCGACGGCTTCGTTGGCCTGATGCATCGGCAGCGTTTCCGTTGAGGCCATGATATTATTTCTGGCGGCGAAATCCAGCATTTCGCGCATATCGGCCCTGCCTCCCGTGGCGCTTCCGCATATAGTTTTCTGCGTTCTTATCACCGCGGTTACCGGAATTTCAAAATTACCCGGAGCCGCTCCCACTATTATCAGCTTTCCGTTAGGGCGTAAAAGATTGAAATATAAGTTCCAGTCGGCTTCGGCCGCTATAGTTGAAATTATATAGTCGAGCGATTCGCCGGCTTTTTCCATCATGGTTCTGTCGGCGCTTACCAGAAATCTGTCGGCGCCGAAACGTCTTGATTCTTCTTCTTTTCCGGCGGTTGTGGATACGGCCGTGACTTCGCAGCCGAATTTTTTTGCGAATTGCAGCGCCAGGTGACCCAATCCGCCTATTCCCACAACGCCGACGCGGTCGGCGGCCGAGATCTTGTGATGCTTGAACGGCGAAAATACAGTAAGTCCGGCGCATAGAAGCGGAGCGGCGTTTTCGGAGGCGAGGTTTTCCGGTATTAGGTATGCGAACCTGTTATCCGCCCGTATGAAGTCGGCGAAACCGCCATGGCGGCCGACGCATGTAACGGTCTTCGATTTGCAAAGATGTTCACGGCCGCTGACGCACCATTCGCAATTCATGCAGCTGCCTGCCTGCCAGCCTATGCCCACACGGTCGCCGATTTTAAGCGATGAAACTTTTTTTCCGGCGGCGCTCACGGTGCCTATTACTTCGTGCCCCGGAATGAACGGATAAGTGGAATATCCTTTCCAGAAATCGTTTATGAGGTGCAGATCACTGTGGCATACGCCGCAGTGCGTTATTTTAACTTCAATTTCTTCGTCCTTCAATTCGCCCGGGTCGTAAGTGAATTTTTCAAGGCGAGCGCCGCGCTCTTTTGCCGCGTATCCGTTTATCATTTGCCCCTCCGTATAAAGCTTTCGATTTTTTAGCGAAACAGGTTCCGCCGTTTTAATTTATATCATATTATAACACGGCGTGCTGTAAAAATCAAAAACCTTACATTATTTTGATTATAATGATATTTTTTTAACTTGAATTATTAAAAAAAACCGATTATAATAAAATCGAGACTGTCAAACTAATGACTGATGAAAGGATAAAAATGAACGACGATAAACGCTCGGCTTTTTCAAAGCCGCCGCGGCTGGATCCCGACGAAGCCATGCGCGCTTCTTCCGGGCCGCCCGAAAGGATATACAGGCCGGCCCCGGCCGATCCGTCGAATCTGCCAGGCAAGATCAAGGTCGATCTCAGCACTTCGCTTGAAAATTTTTTATTGGGCGCCGTCGGCGTAGCGGCGTTTGTAGCTTTGTTACTTTATGTCCAGGGAACTTTCGGAGGCAAAAAATCGCCGCCGAACCCGGAGCTGTTAAAATATGTCCCGCTGGCGATAGGTTTCATGGCGGGTGCACTGGCGTGCTGGTTCGGCACCGATAATTTTTACGTCATAAGCGTGCCGAATCGAAAATTATTATATCACTTCAAGCTTTTTTTTATGGTTAAGATTAGCCCGGCCGCCGATTTTGAGGAGATCGCCGCCATAGGCGTCACCGGCGTAAGGCATACGCATAAAGGCAACGTCTGGTGGAAATATAAGATATGCGCGGTTAAAAATAACGGCGAATTCATCGACCTCAGCGACGAGGCCGATCCGGACAAGATCGGATGGCTCAACGACAGGGCGGAGGGCATGGCGGCTGTTGTAGGCTGCCTTTTTGCCAGGGGCGCCGAGTGGTCGAAGCTTGCGTTCGAGGGTGGAAATACCGGGCTGCGAGTGATGTCGTTCGAGCCGGAAAACCCTCTGTCTTTTGCTGAATCGGTGAAGGAATTAAGGCGGATAAGATTATCGTTAACTTTTTTCGTAGTCGTGACGCTCATAATAGTATCGTTCTGCGTTATGATGTATATGCTTCTGACGCCTCCGATGTGAGGCGCGAAACGCCGGACTGAACAAAGCTTTTCATCATTGGCCGCCATGCAATAATTGAAAGCGTCGTTCACTGGTCTTCCTCCGGCTTTTTCGCTATCAGATAATCGTACAGTTCTGTCGATAAATTTTCGCATCGTCTATAATCAAGGACCGCTAACGACATTCTTTTCCAGACAAAAAAACAAAGGGCCCCGCAATGCTGCGAAGCCCTCTGCTATAGCGGAGTGACTGAGATTTGAACTCAGGTTCCCGATTGTGTCAGGAAACTCGATTTCGAGTAGCCTGTAGGGAATTTCGTTTGCCGTAGTCATTTTGCCGTTTCTTTTTGTTTGTAAGGATTTTTAATATTAAGACCGGTGACTGTATTTCGATTTTTTCGGTCTTTTTCGGGCGGTTTTAGAATTTTTGATGGCGAAATGGTGGCAAGAATTTGCCTGAGAATGGATTCTTTATTTCAGCATTCGAATGTAGTCAAGCTGCGTTTGCTTAACGCACTGACAGATTAATTCGATGAAATCGCTGTCATCCTTCTTCACATGGGCTTTTTCGAGCGCTCTGATATAACGGCTGCGTAATACCGGCGGAATGATCGCGATGAGATGACCGGCCTGAAGAAGGATCAGGTTCATAAGAAGTCTCGCCACGCGTCCGTTGCCGTCAACGAAAGGATGAATACCAACGAACTGCCTGTGGGCGATGGCTGAGAAAACGACGGGATGGTTCTCCTCTTTAAGTTTCGAAAGGCTGTCGGCGAATTCGGCCATGTAGTAACGAAGATCTTTTGGTGGCGGCGGGACGTGCTCGGAACCTGTGATATAGACTCTTGTCTTACGATACTTTCCAGCATTGGCTTCGTCGATATGCCTGTAAAACAGCAAATGAAGTTTTTTAATGTCCTTCTCTGTTATACTCTTGCAGTTCGCTATTTTATTGATGTGGTCGAAAGCTTCGGCGTGGCCGATGACCTCGAAGTGTTCCCGAAGCGACTTCCCGCCTATGGTAAGGCCGTCCTCGAGAATGATCTTCGTTTCAGTTTCGTCAATGCTATTGCCTTCAAGCGCGTTGCTCGTATATGTAAAGCCTATCTTAAAGTATTCCTTCAGTTGCTTTAGTTCGCCGTTTTTGAGAGGGCGGACGGCATCAACCTGTTTTTTAATTTCATCGATTTCTTTTAATAACTTATTCATAAAGCTCACTATAATGATAAATCTTCACATCGGCTATGATCACGGAGAGATAATATTATTATATAGCAATCAAGACAAATATTCAATAAAATGATTGTAAATATTGATAATAAATTATTTTTAGCCTTACATCGCCTATTTTTAGTTTTCGGACGATCTTAGATTTTTGAAAGCTATTTCGATTATTTTCTTGCCGAAAATCAGCACTTTTAAACCCTTCTCAAAAATAATGGTGCCGGATTGGCGCCGCGCGGTCAAAATTCGCCATTCCGGACATAAAAACAAAGGGCCCCGCAATGCTGCGAAGCCCTCTGCTATAGCGGAGAGACTGAGATTTGAACTCAGGTTCCCGATTGTGTCAGGAAACTCGATTTTGAGGCGTGCGGGCCCGCTTTCAGATGTTTTTGATTTATTGTCAAAGCGTTTATTCGGATATAAACAGGTCTATCTGTTTTTTAAATTCAAAGTAGTCCTGCTCGATATTTTCGATCAAAGGCTTTAACTTTTTTTCGTCGATCAGAAAGCCGTATGAATGAGTAAAAAAATGCCTGAAAAACATGTATTTGCCGATTCGGTCTGCTACGCCTTTATCTATAATGTTCTGCCCGCTTGCTTTTTCAAGTAAATCTTTGTGCCAGGAAGGCGACTTTACGACCGTGACGTTTCGGGATAACAGTATCTGTTTGAGGATATTTTCAATGCCGTTATATACGTTATTTATGTAAGCGCCGATTCCGACTAACACGACCATTTCCATTTCTTCTCTTTTAGAAGCCTTCCGTATTTCGTCGAGGACCTTAATTATATTTTCATGTTAGGCGGCTATTTTATCTGTCACGCTAACCATAGATGACCTCTCCGTCTTTTTCGGCGAGCCTGCTGAAAAGGCAATTATCGTCGAGGTCTATAACGTCGACGGGCTTGGACAGGTCGCGGCACGATTCCCAGCCGAATTCAAAAAAATGTTCAGGCGCCAGGCCTTTTACGCCGATGTCTATATCGTTTGCGTCTGAAACTTCCCTGGCCGAACCGAAAAGGATCACCATGGCGACATTATATTTTTTGGCGCATTTAATTATAACCTGTCTGTCTCTGTCTGAAAGCATATCAATATCTCCCGGTCTTAAGAGGCAATCGGTCATGCCGTCTGTATTTTTCTTTATATTATAACACAGCATGCGATAAAAATCAAAATTCTCTTTTAGTTGATTAAAAAGGCACCCCGAGTTCGGAATGCCTTTATATGGCCCGCATGCGTTATCGTCGATAGGCCGAGGTTTGCTATTCAAGCATCTTCACGATCTCATCGTACTTATCGAGCTTAGCTCTAGCCAGGGGCGTCTGGCCGTAGTTGTTTTTGATGTTCTTGTTCGCGTTCTTGTCAAGCAGCAGTTTGACGAAATCGGCTTTGCCCGTTGATATCGCGAACATGAGCGGCTTTAGCTTGTTTGCGATCTTCGAGTTGAGATTGGCGCCGTACAAAATAAGCGCATTAACTACTTCAATGTCGCCTTTAATGATCGCCAACTAAAGCGGATCGAGGCCGGTGCTGGACTTCATGTTAACATTGGTTTTGGCTTCCAGCATGGATTTTATGCCTTCCTTGTTCAGGGTCACGATCTCTTTCATTAGCCCTGTGAAATCGTTAGTTTCGCCTTTGGATATTTTCGATACGATGCCGGCGAAAACGTCAAGTGAACTTTCGGTGTTGCTCTGAGCGCATGCCGCCGCCGACCATTCCGCCTATCGCTGAAAGACCGCTTGTAATTCCAGCCGCACTGAGGCCGGCTACACTTCCTGAAGTCGAAATTGCCGTTACCGTGGTAGCCGCCCCGACAAAAGTTCCTCCAATTGATGAATAGCGGCCGACTTTTCGAGCGCTTCGCTCCTCGTCACTCAACTTGTCATCGTCTTCGAGAATTTTATTCATTGCTACGTTAGCTGTAATCGCTGCCGGAGCGGGGTCCAGCACAAGAGATATTAAAGCGCCGGAAGGAATTATTGAAATTCTTAAAAAACATTACATTTGTCAGCAGGAAACTAAAAAAGCCATAGGGGGCGCCTATAATGAATTTGACCTGATATGCTGTAACGAAGACGGAAAACCTTACGATCCAAAGTATTTCAGCAATAAATTCAGAAAATTTATACTTAAAAAAGGACTGAAAAGAATCCGCAGTTTATCGTTTAGAAGCGAACAATTTTGATTACTTATAAAAATTACGGCAACAACTCTGATTTTCAACCCTCTAAAATCAAAAAAAACAAAGGGCCCCGCTATGCTGCGAAACCCCCTGTTATAGCGGAGAGACTGAGATTTGAACTCAGGTTCCCGATTGTGTCAGGAAACTCGATTTCGAGTCGAGCGCTTTCGGCCACTCAGCCATCTCTCCGGATAATGAGATTATTATATCAAAGTCGGGCTAAAATGTCAATTTTAAATTTTATATTTGCCTATTTTTTTTGGCCGGCCGGGCCGCCGGCTTAAAACACTGAATTTAAGTTGTAAATGCCGGCCGCATTTATTCAGATTCTGTAACGATCCCGTCCGGCGAATTGAAAACCGTTTCATCGAACTCGTTTTCTGATCCGGCCACTACCAGGGTGCAGGCTATGTCGCCAAGAACGTTAACCGTGGTCCTGAACATGTCCAGTATTCGGTCGACTCCTATTATGAGGGCTATGCCTTCGAGCGGAAGGCCGACCGACTGCAGGACCATTGAAAGCGTTATCATTCCGACGCCCGGAACGCCAGCCGTTCCTACGGATGCGAGCGCGGCGGTGAGTATTATCTTCAAATACGCAGACAGCCCGAGATCGATCATATATACCTGAGCTATGAAAATCGCTGCGACGCCCTGCATTATGGCGGTTCCGTCCATGTTGACGGTCGCGCCCAGCGGCAGAGTGAACGCGGCCGTGCTTTTAGAAATTCCTATCTTATTCACTGCGGCGTCTATAGTGAAAGGAAGCGTGGCGTTGCTCGAAGACGTCGAAAAAGCCACCTCTATGACTGAAACCGTTTTTTTGATGAATTTTGTAAAACTAAGCCGCGCTATAAAACGTATCATGCCTCCGTAGATTATAAGAACATGCAGCAGCATGGCGAATATGGTTCCGGCGACGAACTTGAAAATGGGTATTACCGCATCGATTCCAGCCGTGGCGAATGTTTTTGAAATGAGCGCGAAGACGCCGTAGGGCGCGAAAAGCATTACCAGCGAAACCATTTTCATCATTATTTCGTTGAGCTGGTTGAATAAATCCGCGGCTGTCCTGGCGTTGGAGCCTACAAGCGCCATTGCCAGGCCTGCGAGAAGCGCGAAGAATATTACCTGCAGCATTTCTCCGCGTGCCATAGCCCCGGCGGGATTTTCCGGAATTATGTCCAGAAGAGTGTCTATCACCGGCCGCGCTTCGGAAAAGCTCGCCTCTTTTTTTACGAGTTTAGACAGGTCGAGCCCGGCGCCGGGGTTTATCATAACGCCGATAACCAGCGCAAGAGCCACCGCGAGCGCAGTGGTTACGGTATAATATATCATGATTTTAACGCCGATACGTCCGAGTTTTTTTACGTCGCCGATAGCGCACGAGCCGCAGACGAGCGAAATGAACACAAGCGGCACGACGAGCATTTTTATAGAACGCACGAAAAGGCCGCCGGCTAATTTCAAAACTCCGTTTATTATAATTTCGTCCCTTAAGTACGAAGGCCCGAAATAACTTAGCGTTATGCCGAAAATAAGTCCGCAAACCAGCCCGATGAAAATTTTAACGGTTAAAGAAAGGCCATGGCCGTGAGTTTTATTGATATTTATCACCAGCTTTTTGAAATTTAAGTTTCAAGGATTATAACATAAATTGATTTAAACGGCAATTGCAAATCTAAATTGAAATGGCTTTGCGGCGTTTATAAGATTTACGGCAATTTTATAAATACGAAATTTGACATCGCGCTTTTTATTTGATAAAATTTAATCACGGATAAAACGGCGGCGCGGCGCATCTAATGAGCCGCGTTCCGCGGTTGGTTTTTCCGATGGTTATGGTAACCGGGTTCAACCCCCGAATTCTCTTATAATGCGCCGGGCCTTATGGCAGAACGAAACGGGCTCTGCGGGGCTTCGGGCCCTCCGCCCGCGAGTTTCGGCGCATTGTAGGGGAACAAATGAAGGAGCTGAAATTTAACATGAAGGGTTTCGTTCTGATCTTAATTTTCGCCTACCTGGTATATCTTTATGCATTCGAATCGCACACGATTTTCCAGTATGAAAAAGGGCTCAGGTTCCTTAAGGGGAAGTTCCATTCGCTGCTCGAGCCCGGAAAATATACCTTTTACAGGTTTAATAATGCGCTCATCCGTGTCGATATGAGAAAAAGGACGGTAAGCGTTCCCGGACAGGAGATACTCACTTCCGATAACGTTTGCCTTAAAATAACTGCCGGCGCGGTTTTTGAGATTTCAGACCCGCTCAAGGCGGTAACCTCGGTTGAAAATTACCACGATTATCTCTATTCTTTATTGCACATGAACTGCCGTTCTATACTGGGCTCGCTGACGGCGGACGAATTGATAGCCAAAAGAAATGAAATAGCCGCTGAATTGCTTGAAAAGACGGCGCCGCTGGCGGCGGAAGCCGGCATCAAACTGGCCGACGCCCGCATCAGGGATATAACTTTTCCCGGCGAGCTGAAGGGCGTTTTCGCCAAAGTGGCGGCGGCGCGTAAGGACGGGCAGGCTCTTCTGGAAAGGGCGCGCGGCGAGTTCGCGGCGCTTCGCAGCCTGGCGAATTCTTCTAAGCTGCTGGATGAAAATCCAAATCTTTTGCAGCTGCGTCTGATACAGGCTCTCGGGCAGTCTTCCGGGCATACCGTAGTTATCGGCGCGCCGCCGGTGCCTTTTGCGCACATTACGCCGCAGGATAAAAATAAGACGTCGCCCGAAAAAAAAGGATGCTAAAAAGTCCCGAAAAAGCATTAAATAAAACTTGACTTAGCGCCGCGTTTAATTTAAAATAGTGGCATCAAAATAAAATTTTCGGAGGTTTTAAAAATGACGGATGTTTGCGCTTATATCTTAATGGAAGTTGAAACCGGATATGTAAAAGACGTTTTAAAAGCACTGCAGAAAGTAAAAGAACTCGAATCGGTATGCGTCGTTACTGGTCCGTTCGATCTTATCGCCCATCTGAGCGCCAAATCGCTTAAAGATTTAGGCGATATAGTCACCACGAAGCTTCAGGGCATCGAAGGCATAGTTCATACGACTACCTGCGTATGCACCGACTGCGCATGCGGCTGCAGCTGCGAAACTAAAAAATAATAACGGCGCCGTATAAACGGACCATAAATAAAAAAGCCGCCCGCAAGGGCGGCTTTTTTTATACTTGAAATCGTTTTATTTATCTTTCCAGTCGGGCACTTCGACCTGCGGAACGCGCCATATATCCTTGGCGTATTCCTGGATGGTGCGGTCGCTGGAGAATTTTCCGATGCGCGCCACGTTTAAGATGGACATTTCGATCCATTTTTTCTGGTCGCGGTAAGTTTCGGCCACGCGGTTCTGGCATTGCACGTAGCTGTCGAAATCTGCGAGGACCATATAATTGTCGATGTTTAAGAGCGAATCGTATATGGGCCTGAAAAGATTAGGATTTTCGGGTGAGAAGAAGCCTATGTCGATTAAATGGAATATGTCGCGCAGCTCTTTTGAATGCTCCAGATAAGCGCGCGGGTTGTAGCCGTGCTTTAACTCGTTCACTTCATGTTCTTTCAATCCGAAGATAAATATATTATCGTCGCCGACCTCTTCTTTGATTTCTATATTTGCCCCGTCAAGAGTGCCTATGGTAAGAGCGCCGTTCAGAGCGAATTTCATATTTCCGGTTCCGGAAGCTTCCGTTCCGGCCGTTGAAATCTGTTCGGAAAGGTCGCAGGCGGGCATTATGCGCTCGGCAAGGGATACGTTATAGTTGCCGAGAAATACCACTTTAAGCTTGTCGCCGATGGTTTCGTCGTTGTTTATGACGGTGCCGATGGCGTTTATGAATTTTATTATGAGTTTGGCCATGTGATAGCCTGGCGCGGATTTTCCGCCAAATATAACGGTGCGCGGCACGAAATCGGCTTTGGGATTCTGCTTTATCTGGTTGTAAAGGTGTATGCAGTAAAGCGCGAGAAGCGTCTGGCGCTTGTATTCGTGGATCCTTTTTACCTGTATGTCGAAGAAAGAATTCAGGTTTACCTTCACGCCGTTTTTCTTTTCGATTATTTCGGCCAGCTTCTTTTTATTGTGAAGCTTTACTTCGGCCCATTCTTTTTTGAACTTTTCGTCTTTGGCGAATTTTTCGAGTTTTTTGAGCTCGAACAGATCGCATATCCAGCCTTCGCCTATTTTCGAGCTTATCAGTTTAGAAAGGTGCTGGTTCGCTTTTCTGAGCCAGCGGCGCTGGGTGATTCCGTTTGTTTTATTATTGAAACGGTCGGGATAGAATTCGTAAAAATCCTTGAAAATGCTTCGCTTGAGTATTTCGGTGTGAAGGGCCGCCACGCCGTTTATAGAGTGGCTGCCTACGATGGCCAGATTCGGCATTTTGACGTGTTTTTCGCCGTCTTCGCCGATTATGGACATCGATTTCAATTTATCGGTGTTGCCGGGGTATCTGAAAGAAACCTGGCGCAGGAACCTGAAATTGATGTCGTAAATTATCTGCATGTGGCGCGGAAGGAGTTTTTCTATCATTGCGGCCGGCCATTTTTCGAGCGCTTCGGGCAGCACGGTGTGGTTGGTATAGGCGAATACGCGCACGCAGATATCCCACGCTTCGTCCCAGCCGAGGTTTTCTTCGTCTATTAAGACCCTCATCAGTTCAGGTATCGCCAGCGACGGGTGCGTGTCGTTGAGCTGTATGGCTATTTTATTGGGGAGCTCTTTGAAATCTTTATTGTGCGCCTTGAAACGCCTGATTATATCCTGTATCGAAGCTGCGACGAAGAAATACTGCTGCTTTAAGCGCAGCTCTTTGCCTTCGTAGTTATTGTCGTTAGGATAAAGCACCTTTGAAATGTTTTCGGCCTTGAATTTATCTTCTACGGCGAGAAGGTAGCTGCCGTGGTTGAAGTAATCGAGATCGATGTCTTCGGAAGCTTTTGCGGCCCACAGGCGAAGAGTATTAACGGTGTTATTGCCGTAGCCCGGTATCGGAACGTCGTATGGCCAGGCCAGGATTTCTTCTCCCGGCACCCATTTTGCGCGATGCTTTCCGTCGGGGCCGTTAACCGTTTCGACGTGGCCGAAGAAATTTATCTTCATGGCGAATTCGGGACGGGCGATTTCCCAGGGATTGCCGCTGATAAGCCATTCGTCAGGCTTTTCGACCTGATAGCCGTCTATTATGTTTTGATTGAATATTCCGTATTCGTACCTGATGCCGTAGCCGTGCGCGGGAATTTTAAGAGTGGCCATGGAATCTAAAAAACATGCGGCGAGCCTTCCGAGGCCGCCGTTGCCCAGGCCCGCGTCGCGTTCCATATCGCGCAGGACGCTTATGTGGTAACCGAGCTCTTTTATGGCGCGCTGGCAGTCGTCGTAAATGCCTAAATTGATGAGGCTGTTGCCGAGAGTGCGGCCCATGAGAAATTCGAGCGACAGGTAGTACACTCTCTTAACGTTTTTAAGATGGTAAGTCTGCTGGGTTTTGATCCATCCGTCGATCAGGCGGGAACGTACGCTGTAAGCGAGGCTGTGATAACGGTCAAGATCTGTCGACGTGTATTCGTCTTTGGCCAGAAAATAAAGCAGATTGTATAGAAAGGATTTTTTCAGCGATTCGATATCGCTCACGTTATTGAAACAATCCGCGTAATGGCTTTTAGATACGTTGCTGCTTTCGTTCATTTTTTTATGTTCTCCTCCAGATTATGGCTTGCGGCGATAGCGAATATACCGCAGCCGGCCGGCGGTTAAAAGCCGGGTTAAAATTTAAAACTTTGAAATATTATATCAAATTATCGTACGGCTATCAAGAAAAAAGATTTTATTTGATTTTATATAGGAATTGTAATATAATTCTGTTCGTCATGCTCGATTTAAAAACCGTTTCCATTATCGTATCGGTTGAAATGCTCTGTTTCGCCTTTATATTGCTGTACCTGAATTCCCGTCACAAATACGCCGGAATAGATTCCATCGGCATCGGGATTTTTTCGTCGTGCTTCGCAGGCGCCCTCATGACTTTTCAGGGTATAATACCTTCTATTTTTTCGAGGGTGCTTTTCGGGGTGCTGACGGTTGCGTCCATGAGCCTTATAAATTACGGGTTCCGAAAATTTCTGAACCTTGAAGCGGGCGTCAGGATACACATTTTTACGGCGGCGGTTACTTTCGCCTGGATATATTACTTTTCTGAAATTAAAAGCGATTATACCATGCGCGTTTTGTTTATCAGCGCGGTTTATTTATCATTATTCATAGATAATTTCAGGATATTATTTTTTAATTACCTTCCCGAAATAAAAAACGTGTGCCGCTTTACCGGAACTATCTTTTTATTTTTAGCGGTTTTATATGCGGTCAGAGCCTTTATGGTAGCCTATTATCCGGAAATGCGCGCGAATTTCGTAATGGAAAATCAGCCCGGGCATTTATATCACTACTACCTTTCATTGATTACGATCGGTTCGACTTTTTCCAGCCTGTTTCTCACTTTCTTATGCATCATTTTTATGATGACTTTCAGGATGGAAGCGGAACTTACAAGTAAAAGCGAGAAACTTATAGCGCTCAACGGCGACCGCGACAGGTTTTTTTCGATCATTTCCCACGATCTGGTTTCTCCTTTTTCAAGCATTCCGGCCCTGGCGAAAATGATGCTGGATCATTTCGATAAGATGACGGCGGATAGAGTAAAAGAAAGCATCGAAAGCATATTTAAGTCATCCGAAAGAATTTATTCATTGCTGTGCGACCTTTTGACATGGTCTAAAGCTTCCATGAAAAAAGTGGCTTTCGAGCCGTCCGGCTGCGATCTTTGCCAGATATTCGCTAACGCGGTAAGCCTGAACGGCGACGCCATAAAAAACAAATCCATAACTATAAATAATCTTTTACCGCCGGGATTTTCCGTTTATTGCGACGCGAACATGATCAGCGTCATTGCCAGAAATCTTTTGAGCAATGCCGTTAAATTCACTCCGGACGGCGGGAATATAACGATAGCGGGAGAGCTGGCTGAAAACGGCTCGCTTTTCAGCGTTAAAGACAGCGGAAAAGGCATGCAGCCCGGAGACGTTTCAAGGCTTTTCAAAGCGGGCGAGCGCGTTAGCGGCCTTGGGACCAGAGGAGAAAGAGGCTCCGGAATAGGCCTTCTGATAGTCAAGGAATTCGTGGACAGGCACGGCGGGGAAATATCGGTAGAAAGCTCTCCGGGCGCCGGCGCCACTTTTTCGGTTTTATTTCCCGCGAAAAAATAAATACGACTGTAAGGTTATATGAGTATATTTTCAAAAGCGGCGGGCCTTTTGCCCGCTAATTTTCTTAA